>NZ_QPJF01000003.1:0-136257 GCF_003337665.1 Halanaerobium sp. ST460_2HS_T2 | reverse complement strand
GTGCTACTATTTAATTCGACAAGAATGGGGTGAAGCCCTTTCTATATCATTAAAATCTTTGTTATATCAAGGCTTATTTTTATGAAATTCGCTTAATTACATTCGAAAAAAATTAAAAAATTATTTTGATGCTATTATTTCTTATAATGGATTAATTAACAGCATCTTTTTAATTATTGATAATCAGCTGGAAAAAAAATTAAAATCAATTGCATATAAAAAAATTGAGAATTCGATTAAAAATAGAGAAGAAAAGATACTGATAAATAAGAGCAGTATTTCTTCGGATTTTAATAGAATTAGTGAAATTTACAATCAGACAAAAGAATCTACTGCTGATGCTCAATTTTCAATTAATAATTATCCCTATCAGAGTGAAAAGAAAGTTTTTGCTAAGATAATTGATAAAAATTATAAACTGGCTCGAAAAGAATTTAATAAAATATATAATTATTTATTAAAGGAAGAAAAAAATAATCTAAGCCGGATTAAATCATTTTTAAGGAGATTTTTAATTTTCTTAAACCGAAGATTGATGGAATATTATAATGAACAACAGCCATTTTTAGAAATGCAGAGTTTAGAAAGTGAAATTGAACTGATCAATAATCTGGAAGGATTAAAAATATATTTTGAGCAGATTATAGAAAATTTGGTAGATGATCTTTGTAATAATGCAAAAGAACAGAAAGTACAGATTATAGAAACTGTCAAAGATTATATTGACGAAAATTATAAAGAAGATATTAGTTTGGATGATGTAGCTGATTATATTTCTTTTAGCAAATATTATTTAAGTAAGTTGTTTAAAGAAGTGGAAGGAATTAATTATAAGGATTATTTAATCAAAGTTAGAATGGAAGAGGCCAAGAAAAGATTAAAAGAAGGAGAAAAAATTAAAGTTGTTGCCTGTGAAGTTGGATATTCAGATCGTAATTATTTTAGTCGTGCATTTAAAAAATATACAGGTATTTCTCCCGGCAAATTTCAATAATTTAATTTGATGTCTTTAATTTTCTGAAAACAAACAAAGAAATGAATAAGATAACAAGTTAGTCTATAGTTTTTGTCTATATCTCCTGATACAATTAATATAGAAAATAAATTAAGGGGGAAGAAAAACAATGAAAAAAGTTTTAGTGTTAGTTTTAGCTAGTCTTTTGATTTTCTCATTTGCAGTTTCAGCTCAGGAAATGACCTTACGTCTGGCAGATAATCAGCCCGAAGGTTATCCTACAGTTGTTGGTGCAAAAGAATTTGCTCGTCTGGTTGAAGAAAGAACAGATGGTAGAATTAAGATTGAGGTTTATCCTGGTGGAATTTTAGGAGACGAAAGTTCTACAATTGAACAGGTTCAGTTTGGTGCGATTGATTTTGTTAGAACATCAATTACTCCTATGGCTAACTTTGAGCCTGCGATGAACGTTTTATCTCTTCCATATTTATATCCAAGTGAAGAATATATGTTCCAGGTTTTACAGAGCGAAATTGGCGAAGGTATCCTGGAAGGTTTAAAAGACGCTGGTATTGTAGGTTTAACATGGTATGATGCTGGTGCTCGTAGTTTTTATACTGCTGACAAAAAAGTTACAAGTCCTGAAGATTTAGAAGGTTTAAGAATTCGTGTTCAGGAAAGTCAGTTAATGATGGATATGGTAGAGGCTCTTGGTGCTTCACCTACTCCAATTGCCTGGGGTGAGGTTTACAGTGCACTGCAGACTGGTGTAGTAGATGCTGGTGAAAATAATTATCCTGGTTGGTATTACAACAGTCACCATGAAGTTGCACCTAATTTTGTTGAAGATGAACATAACCGTATTCCAGAATTAATAATCATGAGTAAGATTACCTGGGATAAGTTAAGTGCTGAAGATCAGAAAATTATTAAGCAGGCTGCTGTAGATTCTACTGAAGTACAGCGTGAAGCCTGGGATAAGCGTACTGAAGAAGCTAAAAAATTAGCTGTAGAAGAAGGCGCTACAATTACTACTTTAACTCCTGAACAAAAGCAGGCTTTCCAGGACAAAGTTAAAGGTCTTTATCCTAAGTACAGTGAAGGATATGAAGATTTATTAAATAGTATTTTAAACTTTGAAATGGAAGAATAAACTGATATTAATCTAACTTAAACTAAATTAAGTTAAATAATATTTGTAAATGAAGGTGGAAGGAATTTTCCTTCCACCTCTTAAAAAAGGGTGAGTTTTATGGAAGAAAAAAAAGAAAAACAGGGGTTTCTAAATAAAATTTTAGATAATACTGAGAAATTCATCAGCTATATTGCTATGATTTTTTTGGTTGCAATGATAGTTATTGTCAGTACAACTGTTTTTACAAGATATACAATTAATTTTACTTTTCGCTGGTCAGACGAAGTTGCCTTGTTAATGATGATCTGGTTTGGATTTTTAGGTATGGCACTGGGGGTAAAAAATTCAGTTCATTTAAGTATTGAATTTTTTATGAGTTTGTTTCCAGAAAAATATCAAAAATATATTTATAAGATTGAGGATATTCTAGTAGGTATTTTTGGTTTTTTTATGTTAAAATACGGCTGGGAACTTTATAATGCTACTAAAACTACAGTTTTGCCCGCTACACAATGGACAAGAGGGCTTTTGTTCATTATGTTACCTCTTTCCGGAATTTTAATTATTCTTTATTCTGCTGCTAAATTTTTTGGTATTTTGAGAGAGGAACATCTTACAATTCAGTCTGAAACAGAAAAAAATAAAAAAGCAAAGGGGGAAAATTAATGGATCCAGCGGTAATAATATTATTAGGTTCTTTTTTATTTATGCTTTTTATTCGTATCCCCATTGCTTTCAGTTTAGGACTTTCAACAATGTTTACAGCTTTTTATGTTGGATTACCACCAATGGTAGTCATGCAGCAGATGGTTAAAGGAATTAATTCCTTTTCCCTGATGGCAATTCCATTTTTCATTATTGCAGGTGAAATAATGGGTCAAGGTGGTATTTCAGATCGATTAATTAAATTTTCTAATGTAATTATTGGCTGGATGCGCGGTGGACTGGCTATGGTTAATATTCTGGCCAGTATGTTTTTTGGAGGAATTTCTGGTTCTTCTGTAGCTGATGTTTCATCTATTGGTTCAATTATGATTCCTATGATGGAGCAAAAAGGTTTTGATAAAGATTATTCTATCAATGTGACCATTACTTCTTCTGTTCAGGGTATTATTATTCCACCCAGCCACAACATGATTATTTATTCTCTGGCCGCTGGCGGTGGAATCTCAGTAGCTAAATTGTTTCTGGGAGGTATAGTTCCTGGAGTTCTCCTGGGAATTGCTTTGATGATTTTAAGTTATGCAATTGCCGTTAAGAGAGATTATCCGAGAGAAGAAACTGTTTCTTTTAAAGAAGCATTACGGATAACTCGGGATAGTGTACTTGGTCTTTTAACAGCTGTTATCATCATTGGTGGAGTAACTACCGGTATTTTTACAGCCACTGAATCAGCAGCTATAGCTGCAGTTTATGCTTTTATTATAACTTTCTTTGTTTATAAAGATATACCGATTTCCAGATTTGTTGATATTTTAAGAAGTTCATTGAGTACTCTAGCTATGGTTGTAGCAATTATTGCGACTTCGAGTGCCTTTGCCTGGATGATGTCTTATCTACAGGTGCCTGGCATGATTACAGATGCATTATTAAATTTATCAAATAATCCAATTATCATAATGTTATTAGTTAATTTAATTTTATTATTCCTTGGTACAATAATGGATATGGCTCCACTGATCTTAATTGCAACCCCTATTTTATTACCGGTTGTAAAAAGTATTGGAATGGATCCCATTACCTTTGGTGTTGTGATGATGCTTAATCTTGGGGTAGGTCTTTTAACACCTCCAGTAGGTTCAACTTTATTTGTGGGTTGTTCAATTGGAAATGCTCCAATAGAAAAAATAGCAAAGTCACTAATGCCATTTTATGCAGTACTCGTAATTATGGTATTACTATTATCCTTTGTCCCTGCTTTAACCCTCTGGCTTCCCAACTTTTTGATGGGATAAGCCAAAAAAGGATAATATTTAATATAAAGTAATACAAAGTATTAGATGATACTAAAAGCAAATATCTCCTTATTAGTTTAATATTTGCAGAAAAGATGCTCCTTATCCCGGGAGTGTCTTTTTTTATTCTTTAGTATTAATTGATATCCAGTAATATTTAAAATTTTACAAGTATAAAGAAGTAGTCAAAATTCTGATTTTGACCCATCAAAAAAGCTCCCCACCCGGGTTTAATCCTGAGTCAGGGAGCTTTACTTATGGACCAGTTTAGTAATTATTTAAAAATTCTTTTCTGGCAATCTTTTTTCCTGTCGAAGTCAGAAAGATTTTCTCGATCAAATTTTCTTTTTCAGTTGTATTTTTTTTATTTAAATTATAAACTTCTGGCAAATTGACCAGCCAGTCAGCATCGTAAAGTAATTTAAAATTATTGCTGCTTACTTTACCTGGTGTATGGTGATGAGCAATAATTTCAGCAACTTCATCCATCGTTTCAAAATCAATATTATGTGATTTCATTATCTTTCTGGCAACCGGGGGCCCTTCAATTTCCTGATAGTGCCCGGAACTACTTCCATATTTAACTTCTGAATTTTTAATTCCAATATCATGTAAAACTGCAGTATAGATAATTACCTGTTCATTTATATTTTTATCTGGATACTTTTCCTTAAAAGCTTTTATTAGTTTTTCTGCATAATCAGTTACTTTGAGAGCATGCTGGATTCTTTTTTGATCATCTGCAAAATACTGCTCAAGTTCTTTAATTAGCTTATTTTTAAGCATATTACCTCCTATTTTCAGTAATTATTTTATCCATTAATATATTCCAGTCCTGATCAATCTGTTGTGCTTCTGGATGATTATCAAACCAATTAATTGATTTTTTTACTCCCTTTGCAAACGGTACGGTTGCTTTAAATTGGGGTACAAAACGTTTTATTTTAGAGTTGTCAAATACAACACTCACTGCCTTATCTCCAAGCAGTGATCCTCTGAAGCTTTGATCATATTCTGCAATTTTTTCAGAAGCAACATGAACCAGCTCGAGATTATCTACACCTGCTGCTCTGGCAATAGCTTTAAATATCTGGTTCCAATTTAGTGTTTCATCTGAAGTAATCTGGAAAGCATGACCAAGAGTTTGCATATTTCCCAGTAAGGGAACAAAAGCTTTAGCAAAATCAGTATTATGAGTCATTGTCCAGAGTGAGCTGCCGTCTCCATGAACCAGAATTTTTTTACCGCGGCGCATTCTGTCAACCAGTGACCAGGGAGCCTGATGACTGTTTAAAGCTGCCGGAATTGAGCGTTTGCCGTAAGTATGAGAGGGCCGGATAATAGTAATGGGAAAATCGTGTTTCCGGTATTCAGCCATTAAAATATTTTCACAGGCAATTTTATTCTGCGAATATTCCCAGTATGGATTAGCAAGTGGAGTTGATTCATCGATTAAATAACTTGTCTGAGGTTTTTGATAGGCAGATGCTGAGCTAATAAAAATATATTGATCTGTCTTATTTCTAAAAATTTCAATATCATTTTTAATATGTTCAGGAGTAAAAGCAACCCAGTCAACCACAGCATCAAAGTGGTGATTTTGCAGTTTTCGTTTTGCTTCTTCCGGGTTCCTGATATTCCCTTCAATAATATTTGCCTCTGCTGGAGCCAGATGATTACTATTACCTCGATTGAATAAATATAAGTCTATTCCTTTTTTAACAGCCAGTTCTGACACTGCTTTACTAATAGTTCCTGTACCTCCAATAAATAAAACTTTCATTTATTATTCACTCCCTTTTCAAATTTCACTTTTTGTGATTAAGTTATTAGTTTTATCTTATTTAATATATTCACTATCAGTTATTTTTCTCCTTTAATTCAACTCAATTAAATAAAAAAATTTAAGTCTTAAAATAATTAGACTAATGTCTGCTAAAATATTGCTTTAAAATAAATTTTATGAGAAAATATTATATAGATAATAATTGTAATTACTAAATGCTTAAGGTGAGGAGAGGAAAGAGTGGAAAAAATAATTGTTAAAAATAGTGAAATTGAATTTGAAGAGCTGGAAGCTAAAGTTAAGAGAAAAATACTGAGTCGTGGTGGCTCAATGATGGCTGTAGAAGTTCATTTTAATAAAGGTGGAATTGGTGAAAAACATAGTCATAGTAAGCATCAACAGATCAGTTATATTTTAGAAGGTGAGTTTGAAGTAGAAGTTGGTGATGAGAAAAAAGTTTTGACTGCTGGTGATAGCTTTTATGCAGGAGAAAATGTGGAACATGGAGTTAAAGCGCTTAAAGATTCAGTTATTCTTGATGTTTTTACGCCTCAAAGGGAAGATTTTTTGGACTAATTTGAATTAAATTTTAAAAAATTTTCTTAAAAAGCAGGAATATTATTTAAAAGCGAGAATATATAATACAGAAGATAATTTAAGCTTTAAATTAAAACTTAAATTAATAAGGAGATAAGGATTGATATTTATGAACAAACAGCGTGTAGGAAATTCAACTTTTATTCACAATTTAAATCAGGGTTCAATATTTAAAATTATCCATCGCCATGGACCTATAACTCGCAAAGAGTTAGCAGAGAATACTAGTTATAGTGCTGCTACAATTACCAATCATGTGAAAAAATTAATTGCAGACGAGTATGTCATTGAAACTGAAAAGGGAAGTTCTAATGGGGGGCGCAAGCCTGTTTATATTAAAGTGAATCCGAAAAAAGGTTATATGATATCGTTAAATATAGGTGTTAATCACAGTCAATTATATTTATTTGATCTGGCATTTGAAATTCTAGAAGGAAAGAATATTGCCATAGATCATCAAAAGGATGCAGAATCTAATCTTTTAAAAATTAAAGATGAAATTGAAAATTTACTGGAAAAACATCAGATTAAGCGTGATAAAATTCTGGGTTTAGGCGTTGGTGTCCCAGCTTTAATTAATAGAGAAGATAAAAGTCTGGAATTTGCTCCTAATTTGGGCTGGAATAATTTAGAGATACCTAAATTTTATGCCCGTTATTTTGACTTTCCGGTGCTGCTGGAAAATGAGGCAAAAGCAGCTGTGATCGGAGAAAAGGAATTTGTTTATCCAGATATTGAAAATTTAGTCTTTGTTTCAATTAATGAAGGTATTGGTTGTGGAATTTTGCTTGACGGAAAGCTTTATACAGGTGCCAGTGGTAATGCCGGTGAATTTGGTCACTTAATCATTGATAGTGATGGGCCCAAATGTCACTGTGGAAATGATGGCTGCTGGGAAACTCTGGCTTCTGAGTCGTTTTTACGTGATGAAGTTAACAGATACTTGGGCAAAGATTTAAGTATTGATCAGATTTACCAGCTTGATTTTGAAAAAGACGAAAAGTTAAAAAGCATTATTAAAAGAAGCGGCTGCAATATCGGAATAGGTCTGGTAAATATAATCAATAGTTTGAGTCCTGAACACATAGTAATTGGAGGAGGAATTATTAGGGCTGAAGGTTATTTGATGGAAAATATTAATCAAATTGTGGATCAAAAATCTTTGAAAATCTCACGTGAGTTTGCAGATCTTAAGTTTACCGAGTTGGAAGGTTTGGCAACTGTTTATGGTCTGGCAGCTCAGATATTTAATCTTAGTGTAGAGATTGTGACTTAATTTTATTAGGATAAAAAGGATTTTTTTGGATATTTAATGAGGGGTGTTTATTTTGCAGTATACTTTAGGTTTAGATATTGGAACCAGTGCAGTTAAGGCACTTTTAATGAATCAAAATGGTGAAATTATTGCCGAAAACAGTGAGGGATATCCTCTGTCAACCCCACAGGCAGGTTGGGCAGAACAGAATCCGGAGGACTGGTGGCAGGCGAGTCAAAAAGTGATTAGAGATTTAATTTTAGAAAACGAAATCAAAGCTAAAAAAATTAAAGCACTTAGTTTTTCTGGTCAGATGCACAGTTCAGTTTTTTTGGATGAAAATATGGAAGTGATTAGACCGGCAATACTCTGGAGTGATACCAGAACATCAGCTGAATGTGAAGAAATTTATGAGCGGGTTGGTGGAATTAAAGAGTTAGCCAGTTTAGTTTCCAATCCAGCTTTAGAAGGATTTACAGCTCCAAAGATATTATGGCTTCGCAACAATGAGCCGGAAAACTATAAAAAATTGGAAAAAGTATTGCTGCCCAAAGATTACATAAGATATAAATTGAGTGGCAAACTGGGAATGGATTTATCTGATGCAGCTGGGACACTTCTCTGTGATGTTAAAGCAGAGGACTGGTCAGAAGAAATTTTAAATAGACTGGAGTTAAACCCTTCCATTATGCCACCTGTTTTAAAATCGATTGATATAGTTGGTTCTGTAACAACAGAAGCAGCAGAAAAGACTGGCCTGTCAACTTCAACTAAGATAGTAGCTGGGGGAGCTGATAATGCCTGTGGTTCAGTTGGTAGTGGTATCATTAAAGCTGGGCGAGTGATGGCCAGTTTGGGGTCCTCAGGGGTAGTTGTAGCCCAGACCGATCAGGCGGAAGCAGATCCAGAAGGCAGAATTCATCTCTTTAATCATGCAGTGCCCGAAAGTTACTATATGATGGGGGTTGTGCTTTCGGCTGGAATGTCATTTAAGTGGATGAAAGAAGAGCTGTTTAATGATGAACTTAGTTTTGAGCAGTTAAATCAAGAAGCTGAGTCAGTGGCAGCTGGCAGTGAAGGACTTACATTTCTTCCCTATTTATATGGTGAGCGTACACCTCATGCTGATGCAGATGCGAGAGGAGTATTCTTTGGTATATCGGGTAAACACAAAAGAGGCCACTTTATCCGCAGTGTAATGGAAGGAGTAAGTTTTGCTTTAAGAGATTCTTTAGAGTTGATCAAGGCACGTGGAGTTGAAATTGAAGAGATTCGCTTAATTGGTGGAGGAGCTAAAAGTGAACTCTGGCAGCAGATAACAGCAGATATTTTTGGCGAAACAATTAGTCTTCTAAATATTGAACAGGGACCGGCTTTTGGAGCAGCAATAATAGCAGGGGTAGGAGCAGGAGTATTTTCTGATTTCGAATCAATTGTAGAGGATTTAGTGGATGTAGTTAAGACAGTTGAACCAATAGCAGAAAATGTTGATAAATATAATCAGAACTATAAAATTTATCAGAATTTATATGGAGATTTAAAAGATAGATTTAAAGACTTAAAATAATTTATATTCTAAATATAAAAATAATATGAGATATTGGTGCCACCGGTAATTATGCCGGTGGTTTTTGTTGTAAAGAAATTAAATAAATGATAAGATAAGTGATAAGAATTATAAGCTATTAAATTAGAGCAGGAGAGTTTGGGAGTATTATTCTAGAAGAGAAAGGAAGATTTTTGTGAAAGCAATTATTAGTGTAATTGGTGTTGATCAAATTGGGATTATTGCTGAGGTGAGTTCACTTCTAGCAGAGGAAAAAGTAAATATTCTTGATATCAGTCAGACAATACTGGACGATTATTTTACTATGACTATGCTTGTAGAGCTGGATTCTTTAGAAATTCCGTTAGAGGAATTAAAAAAGAAATTAAAGCAAAAAGGCGAAAAATTAGGAGTTTCAATTAAATTACAGCATGAAGATATTTTTCGCTCAATGCACCGAATTTAAGTGTAGCTAAAATTAGAGTAATATTTAAGTTTGAGAGGAAGTGAGTAAATGATAAATACATATGAGATCATGGAAACAATTAGGATGTTAGAGGAAGAAAAATTGGATATTAGAACAGTGACTATGGGGATTTCCTTAAGTGACTGTGCAGATAGTGATGGAGCAAAAGCAAGAGAAAAAATTTATAATAAAATTGTCAAATATGCGGGTGATTTAGTTAAAACAGCAGAGGAAATTGAGCTGAAATATGATATTCCAATCATCAATAAAAGAATTTCAGTGACTCCAATTTCACTTGTAGCAGCTGCTAGTAATGATCAGGATTATATAGAATTTGCTAAAACTCTGGATAGAGCTGCTAAAGAAGTGGGAGTTGATTTTATTGGTGGTTTTTCAGCTCTGGTTCATAAGGGAATGACAGAAGCTGATAAGAAACTAATTTCTTCAATTCCGGAAGCTTTGGCTCAGACAGAAAGAGTCTGTTCTTCCGTTAATATTGGTACTACCAGAGCTGGTTTGAATATGGATGCAGTTGCTCAGATGGGTGAAGTAGTAAAAAAATGTGCCGAACTTACAGCCGATAATGGTGGAGTGGCAGCCAGTAAACTGGTTGTTTTTGCTAATGCGCCGGAGGATAATCCTTTTATGGCTGGTGCTTTTCACGGGGTTGGTGAAGGTGAATGTATGATAAATGTAGGTATTTCTGGCCCGGGGGCCGTAAAATCAGCTTTGACTAAAGTTAAAGGAGAACCCTTTGATCTAGTTGCAGAAACTATTAAAAAGACGGCTTTTAAAATTACCAGGATGGGCCAGTTAGTTGCAAAAGAGGCTTCAGAAATGCTGGGAGTTACTGCAGGAATTGTTGATCTTTCGCTGGCTCCAACTCCAGCAGTAGGTGATAGTGTTGCTCGTATTTTAGAAGAAATGGGAGTAGAAGTTGCTGGTGCTCATGGAACTACAGCTGCTCTGGCCTTGTTAAATGACGCAGTAAAAAAAGGTGGTGTAATGGCTTCTTCTCATGTTGGTGGATTAAGTGGAGCCTTTATTCCTGTTAGTGAAGATGCAGGTATGATTGAAGCTGTTGAAAAAGGTTCATTAAGTTTGGAAAAACTGGAAGCCATGACAGCAGTCTGTTCGGTTGGACTTGATATGATTGCTGTTCCCGGAAAAACTACTGCAGAAACAATTTCTGCAATCATTGCTGATGAAGCAGCTATTGGTATGGTTAATCATAAAACAACAGCAGTGAGGGTAATTCCTGTCCCTGATAAGGATGTTGGTGAAGAAGTAGTTTATGGAGGTTTATTTGGAAGAGCTCCAATTATGAAAGTAAGTGAATATTCAAGTGCTGACTTTATTGCTCGAGGTGGAAGAATTCCCGCACCTCTGCAGAGTCTTAAAAATTAAAATAATTTAACTTAAGTTAATATTTTTTTAAAATACCAGTTCCTTTTTAATTTTAAAGAGGTGCTGGTTTTTTTATGGGTAAAATTTGATTGTAAAAAAAATTAAGCTATTGTATTAATTAAATATTTGATTTTTTCAGAATATTGTAGTATAATTTATTTGATAAAGGTACATACAAGTTGTAACTAATGTATGTTAAATTGTATATAATGATTTAAAAATTATAAGTCATTATTAAATGTTATTAAAAAAGGAGGTATTTATTCTGCTCCCTTATTAAATTATTTAATATTTTTTAAAAATATTATTGATTTTTTCAGAATATTAATATATAATAAATTTAAAGGTACATACAAATAAACTAATTGTAGGGAAAGTTGTGGTACTATGGCTAGAGCAAAGTATAAACAAATTGTGGATTTTTATAAAAAGTATATTACTGAAAATAAATTATCTGATGGAGAATTATTGCCATCAGAATCAAAAGTTGCTAATAAATTTGATTTTAGTAGAGATACTGTTAGAAGGGCTTTAGATCAGCTTGAAAAAGATGATGTTGTCTACCGTCAGCGGGGACGAGGTACTTTTTATAAAGATTCTAAAAATAAAGTTAAAGAGAAAAAGATTGCAGTGATAACTACTTATCTTTCCAATTATATTTTTCCAAATATAATTTCAGGTATTGAAGAGGTAGTAAGTTCAAAATATTATACAATGACACTTGCTAATACTGATAATGATCCAAATAAAGAAAGAAAGCACTTAAGAAAAGTTATTGACAACGGTGTAGATGGATTAATTATTGAACCCACCAAAAGTGCAATAGATACTCACAACATGGACCTCTATCGAGAATTAAAAGAAAAAAATATCCCATTTGTTATGCTAAATGCTTATTACAGAGAATTAAACCCATCTTACGCAATTGTCAATGATTATAAGGGTGGCTATAAAGCAACTCAGTATTTATTGCAGCTTGGGCATAAAAATATTGCTGGGATTTTTAAGGAGGATGATTTACAGGGAGTTTTTAGGCTTAAAGGTTTTAAAAAGGCTTTAAATGATTATGGTATTGATTCAGAATCAGCAGATGTTGGAACATATATAACAAGTCAAATTTCATCTTATCCCTATCACTGGATGGATAAAATGTTATCTCATCAGGATCAGCCAACAGCGGTTGTCTGTTATAATGACGAGATTGCTGTAGATGTAGTTAAGGCGATAATTGATAAAGGACTAAAGGTTCCGGAAGACATCTCTGTAGTTTCTTTTGATGATTCAATTCTGGCCACGGCAACAAATGTCAGGCTTACTTCAGTCCGACATCCTAAAGAAGATTTAGGTAGACATGCAGCCAGACTATTATTTAATATGATAGAAATTGGAGTTGAAAAACCAAGATTTTTATATGATCCAGAACTGGTAGTTAGAGATTCATGTAAAGAGCTAAGAAGGAGGTAGTTAAATTCAAATGGACAAACTTTTAGAAATGAAGGGAATTAGTAAGTCATTTTATGGAACTCAGGCTCTAAAAGATGTGAATATAAAAATTGAGCCCGGAGAGATTCAGGCAGTTTGTGGAGAAAACGGTGCCGGTAAATCAACTTTAATGAATATTATGACCGGGATTTTGCAGCCAAATGAAGGAGAAATTATATTTGAAGGTGAGAAATTAACTAACCTGGACCCTCGTACAGCACAGGAAAAAGGAATAAGTATTGTTCACCAGGAATTGAGTCTCTGTCCAGAAGTAAGTGTTGCCGAGAATATTTTTATGGGACGTGTGCCGGAGAAAAAAAGAGGCATGGTTAATTTTAAGGAAATGCGTAAGGAGGCTGAAAAAGTATTAAAAAGATTAAATCTTGATATCGATGTTAAGCAGCCTCTGGGTAAATTGGGAATTTCAGAACAGCAAATGGTTGAGATAGCTAAAGCATTATCAATCAATGCAAAAATTTTAATTCTTGATGAGCCAACATCTTCTTTAACAGAATCTGAGTCGCAGATTTTATTTGATAATTTATTAAGATTGAAAAAAGAAGGTATTGCAATCTTTTTTATAAGTCATAGACTTAAAGAAATTTTTCAGATATGTGATAGCTTTACTGTTTTGCGAGATGGAGTTCATGTTGGAGATGGCAGAGTAGCAGATGTTGATCCTGATGATATTGTTCGGATGATGGTGGGGAGAGAGCTTGACCAGGCTTATCCAGATAAAGGAACTGAAGTTGGTCAAAATATTCTAACTGTTGAAAATATTAGTAGAAAAGATGAATTTGAAAATATTAGTTTTGAAGTTAATGAAAAAGAAATTGTTGGTTTGTTTGGTTTGATTGGTGCAGGAAGATCTGAAGCAATGCAGACTGTTTTTGGGATCAATCAGCCTGACAGTGGAAAGATTAAATTATTTGGTAAAGATATAACTGCTAATAATACCCGCGAAAATATTGATCAGGGTTTAATTTATATTACCGAAGACAGAAAAGAGCAGGGACTATTTTTAGATATGGATTTGAATGCAAATGTTGTAGCTGCTGATTTAGAACAGGTATCTGAAAATTCACTGGTAAAAAAGAAAAAAGTTAAAGATGTTGGTGGTAAATTTGTTGATATTATGAATACAAAATATGCAAGTTTAGATCAGCCAGTTAAGAGTTTAAGTGGTGGGAATCAGCAAAAGGTATTGCTTGCTAAATGGTTAGCTGTAGATCCAAGAGTTTTAATTTTAGATGAACCTACCAGAGGTATTGATGTAGGAGCTAAATTTGAAATTCATACAACTTTAAGAGAGTTGTCTAATAATGGTCATGCAGTTATGTTTATATCTTCTGAATTACCTGAGATTTTAGGTTTGAGTGATAGAATTTTAATTATGCATCAAGGTAAATTAGTTGGAGAATTAGATGCTGACACAGCAACCGAAGAAGAAGTTATGATGTATGCTTCTGGTAGAAAAAATGATTTTGAAAACTAAAAAATGGAGGGATATAAGGGAATGGAAAACACACAGAATTCTAGTGTTCTAAAAAAGTTATTTGGTTTACGAGAAGCTTCACTTGCACTTATAATTATAGTTTTTGCGGCTTTATTAAGCTTCATGGCCCCAGGTTTTTTAAGTACTTATAATATAAATACTACTTTGATTGGTTTATCAATGGATGGAATCCTGGCAGTAGGAATGACTTTAGTTTTAGTTGTTGGCGGAATTGACCTTTCTGTTGGTTCTGTTATGGCTTTTGCCAATGTACTTGCCGGAATGACAATGGTAACTCTGGGTTTGAATATCTGGTTATCAGTTTTAATTTCAATGGTTTTATCCGTTTTGATTGGTTTCAGTATTTCGCAATTTATTACTAAAATAAAATTAAGCCCATTTATTACAACTTTAAGTATGATGTCTATTGGTCGTGGTTTGGCCTATATTATCACCAAAGGTTCACCTGTTAGTATCGGTCAGATTTCGGAAACTTTTGATTTTATCGGTGGGGGGAAGACTTTTGGAATTCCAAATCCTGGCTTAATTTTAATACTCTTAGTTATAGTAATGGACTTCTTAATGAGAAATTCTAAAACTTTTAGAAAAATTTATTATGTAGGTTCAAATGAAGAAGCAGCTAAATTTTCTGGAATAAATGTAAATAAAACTAAAATAATGGTTTATATTTTATGTTCTTCTTTAGCTGGTTTTGCCGGGATTTTAAATCTGGCTCGTTTTGGAGTAGCTACACCTACTGTTGGTACTGGCGCTGAATTAAGAGCTATTGCTGGTGCTGTAATTGGTGGAGCTAGTCTTACTGGTGGAGAAGGAACTGTTCTTGGTGCTTTTTTAGGGATTATACTTGTTGGTCTGGTTAATAATGCTCTGGTTCTTTTAGGCGTATCTGTTTACTGGCAGCAGTTAGTTGTTGGTTTAGTACTTCTAAGTGCTGTAATAATAGATATGAAGGTCCATGGCAGTAAATAAATAAGATTATTTAAATGTGTTTAAACACATTTTAAATAAAATAAAAATATGGAGGGATTTAGTTTGAAAAAATTATTAGTTTTAGTTATGGTTTTTGCTTTAACACTCAGTTTTGTTGGTATGGCAGCCGCACAGGGCGATTCTCCACTACAGGGTAGTATGGAAGATGAGTATGTAATGGTTACTTTTGTTTCTGGTATTGAATACTGGAAACCTGCTTACAGAGGTATGGAAGAAGCAGCTGCAAATCTGGGAGTATCCACTCGTTATACTGGCGCCACTGATTATGATATCAATCAGCAGGTTACAGTTTTAGAACAGGTTATTTCTCAGCAGCCAGCTGGTATTCTTTTAACATGTATCAACCCTGATGCTCTTGTAGGACCAATTAACAGAGCAATGGAAGCGGGAATTCCTGTAGTAACTTTTGATGCTGATTCTCCTAATTCTAATCGTTATTCTTTCTTAGCTACTTCAAACTATGAAGCTGGTGTAAAAGCAGCTAATTATCTAGCTGATCTTAATGATGAAGAAGGTAACCTTGGTTTAATAACTATCCCTGGTCAGTTAAATCACGAAGAAAGAGCTCGTGGTTTTCAGGAAACAATAGCTAATGATTATCCTAACATGGAAGTTGTTTCAGTACAGGATGGTCAATCAGATCAGGCTGCTTCTGCTAGAGCAATGGGTTCAATGATTCAGGCTAATCCTGATTTAGTAGGAGTATTTACAACTGAAGCTTCTACAGGTGTAGGTGCTGCAACTGCAGTAGAAGAAGCTAATATGGTAGATAATATTGACATTGTAAGCTTTGATACTGATCCTGGTACACTTGATTTTGTTGAATCAGGAGTTATTGATGCAACATTAGCTCAGGGAACCTGGAATATGGGTTACTGGGGACAAATGTTCCTCTTCCACTTAAAAGAAGGACTTTTAAATCCAATTGAAAATGGAAACTGGCAGGAAGCTGGAATTAACCCACTACCTGATTATGTTGATACTGGTGTAAACTTAGTAACTCAGGACAATGTTGAATTTTATATGGGTGAATAAATAGATACATTTAGGGAGAGGCTTAAGCTTCTCCCTATTAATTAAATTCTTGGTTCTTTTATCGAGAATTTAATTAATAGTAAAAATTTTAAATTAAATTTTAATTATAAATAAAATACTTTAATGTTAATAATATATATTAAAGTAATAAGGAGGAAAAAAATGAAAAATATCTTTGAAAAACAGGAATTATGGTTTGTAACTGGAAGTCAGCATCTTTATGGAGATAGTGTTTTAAAAGAGGTGGAGGAAAATAGTAAAAAAATAGCGGAGGGGCTTTCTGCCGCTAGGGAAATTCCAGTAGAAATTAAGTTTAAAAGTGTAGTAACCACTGCAGAAGAGATCAGGAAAGTAGTTTTGGAGGCTAATAGCAGTGATCAGTGCATCGGTCTTATTACCTGGATGCATACTTTTTCACCTGCTAAAATGTGGATTGCAGGTTTAAAAGCAATGCAGAAACCACTGCTGCATTTGCATACTCAATTTAATCGGGATATTCCCTGGGATGAGATTGATATGAACTTTATGAATACCAACCAGGCTGCACATGGTGGTCGCGAATACGGTTTTATGGTCAGCCGAATAGGTAAGAACCGTAAAGTAGTGGCAGGACACTGGCAGGATGAAGAAGTTCAGCGTAGAATTGGTGTCTGGACCAGAGCGGCTGCTGCCTGGGCAGATGCACAGGGAGCGAAATTTGTGAGATTCGGTGACAATATGCGTAATGTTGCTGTTACTGAAGGTGATAAGGTAGAAGCTCAGATGAAATTTGGTTATGAAGTTCATTATTATGGTATTGGTGACTTAGTAGAATATATTGATGCTGTTGATGAAGCAGAAATTGCTGAGCTAATAGAAGTATATAAACAGGAGTACAATGTGCAAAAAGGACTGCTGGAAGGTGAAGGGAAAGAGTCTTTAAAAGAATCAGCAAGAATTGAAATCGGTCTGCGTAAGTTCCTGGAAGAAGGAAACTTTAAAGGGTTTACTACAAATTTTGAGGATTTACACGGTATGAAACAGCTTCCTGGACTTGCAGTGCAGAGATTGATGAGAGATGGATATGGATTTGGTGGTGAAGGAGACTGGAAAACTTCAGCTTTAGTGAGAGCAATGAAGGTTATGGGATATGGACTAGAAGGTGGAACTTCTTTTATGGAATTCTACACATATCATCTTGATCCTAAAGATACCAAAGTTCTTGGTGCCCATATGTTAGAAGTCTGTGAAAGTATTGCTGATGGTAAAGCTAACCTGGAAATGCATCCTTTAGGAATAGGTGGAAAAGAAGACCCAGCAAGATTAGTTTTTGATGTTGCTTCTGGGCCGGCGGTCAATGCAACAATTATTGATATGGGTAATAGGTTTAGACTGATAGTTAATGAAGTTAAGGTTGAAGCTCCTGAACATGATATGCCCGAATTACCTGTGGCCAGAGTTTTCTGGAAGGCAGAGCCAACACTTAGAGAAGCAGTTGAATCATGGATTTATGCAGGAGGGGCTCACCATACAGGATTTTCAAAAGCTGTAACAACTGAACATTTAAGAGACTTTGCTGAAATAGCAGATATTGAGCTGCTTACAATTGATGCTGATACAGAAGTAAATGATTTTAAAAAAGAATTAAAATGGAATGATGTTTACTATAAATTGAAGTAAATTTGAAGTTGGTTTAAAAAAGTAAAATTACTAATAAGATAAATATCTTTATTAAGAGATATTTAAATAAATTTCTCATTAATAATTCTCTCCATATAAACGCTTTTTGATAGTAATAATAAAGTACCCCCTTTTGAACTGTCAAAAGTTGTTTATATGGAGGAATTTAAATTATTATAAAAGTATTATAGAAATCTGATACTTTTGGGAGGGAAAAAAATGTTAGAAAAACTTAAAGAAAAAGTTTTAAAAGCCAATCTTGAATTACCAAAAAGAGGATTAGTAACCTATACCTGGGGCAATGTCAGTGGTATAGATAGAGAAAAAGGTCTGTTTGTAATTAAACCGAGTGGAGTAGAATATGATCAAATGACAGCTGCTGATATGGTTGTGGTAGATCTTGATGGGAAAAAAGTAGAAGGTGATTTAAAACCATCTTCAGATACTGCAACCCATCTTTATTTATATAAAAACTTTGAAGAAATTGGTGGGATTGTACATACCCATTCTAGCTGGGCTACCAGTTGGGCTCAGGCAGGTAAAGGAATTCCTGCTTTTGGAACGACTCATGCTGATTATTTTTATGGAGAAATTCCCTGTACTCGTAAAATGACGGTAGAAGAGATTAACGGAGAATACGAAAGAGATACAGGTAAAGTAATAGTAGAAACATTCAAGAATATAGATCCAACTCAACGTCCGGGAGTTCTGGTCAATAATCATGGTCCGTTTTCGTGGGGAACAGATGCAGAAAATGCTGTTCATAATGCGGTTGTGATGGAAGAAGTTGCTAAAATGGCTTATCGGGCTGTTAACTTAAATCCAGCTCTTCAGGAGATTGATCAGACATTACTTGATAAGCATTTTTTAAGAAAACATGGTAAAAACGCCTATTATGGACAGGAAAAATGATATTTAGGAGGTTAAATCAATGACTGCAGCTAATCAGAATGCTATAGAAAATGGAAATACAGTTCTGGGAATTGAGTTTGGTTCAACCAGGATTAAAGCAGTTTTATTAGATAAAGAAAATAAAACTATTGCCACAGGCAGTTACAGCTGGGAAAACAGTTATATAGATGATATCTGGACTTATAGCTTGGATGAGATCTGGGAGGGTCTTCAGGTAAGTTATAAGAATTTAGTAAAAAAGGTAAAAGAAATATATGGTGTAGAAATAACCCGAATTGCTTCAATTGGATTTAGTGCAATGATGCACGGATATCTTGCTTTTGATGAGGATGACAGCTTACTCGTTCCTTTTAGAACCTGGCGCAATAATATTACAGAGGAAGCAAGTGAAAAATTAACTAAATTATTTGAATATCCAATACCCCAGAGGTGGAGTATAGCTCACCTGTATCAGTCAATTTTAAATGGAGAAGAACATGTAAGTAAACTAAAATATATGACTACTTTAGCAGGTTATGTTCATTGGAAGTTATCAGGTGAAAAGGTGCTAGGTGTGGGGGATGCTTCTGGTATGTTTCCAATTGATATTAAAACTGCTTCGTTTAATAAGCAAATGTTCAATCAATTTGACAAATTAGTTGAATCTCAAAACTTTGAATGGAAAATTGAAGATATTATGCCACAAACATTAAAAGCAGGTGAAAATGCAGGAACTTTGACTAAGGAAGGTGCTAAACTACTTGATCCAACAGGGACTCTGGAAGCTGGAAGTTTAATGTGTCCTCCAGAAGGAGATGCCGAAACCGGTATGGTTGCTACAAATAGTGTTGCTCCAAGAACTGGTAATGTATCTGCAGGAACTTCAGTTTTTGCAATGGTAGTTTTAGAAGATGAACTTTCTAAACCACACCCCGAGCTTGACCTGGTAATGACTCCTACTGGTAAACTGGTTGCTATGGCTCATTCAAATAATTGTTCATCTAATTTAGATAAGTGGATCAATGTTTTTAAAGAGGCTATTGAGGAGTTAGGATTTGAAGTAGAGATCAATAATCTTTATGAGACTTTATATAATAAAGCATTAGAAGGAGACAAAGATTGTGGAGGTCTCTTAGCTTATGGTTATTTATCAGGTGAACATATAACTGGGTTTGAAGAAGGACGTCCCTTATTTACAATGGAATCAGACAATAATTTTAATCTGGCTAATTTTATGCGGGTTAATCTTCAGAGTGCCTTAGGTGCAATGAAGATGGGAATGGATATTCTTTTAAAAGAAGAAAATGTTAAACTTGACAAAATGCTTGGCCATGGTGGATTATTTAAAACTGAAGGTGTAGCTCAGAAATTTATGGCAGCAGCAGTTAATGCTCCTGTTTCAGTTATGGAAACTGCTGGAGAAGGTGGAGCCTGGGGAATAGCACTTCTGGCTTCATATCATTTAAATAGAGAAGAAAATCAGACTTTGGAAGATTTTCTTAACCAGTATATTTTTACTGGCCAAAGTGAACAGGTAATCAAACCTGATCCGGAAGATGTTCAGGGTTTTGAAGAGTTTATGAAAAGATATAAAGCTGGTCTGTCAATTGAAAGAGCAGCTGTAGAAAACTTAAATTAATTTTAAATTAATACCCCTTTAATTAACCTCAACTTAATTTAGTTGGGGTTAATTTATTCTCAAGGCAGGAAAAATAAGATTAATAGTTAATAATTAAAATAAGATAATTTAAGACTTAAAAAATGTTTTGAATATTAGGAGGTCAAATTAAAAATGGAGATTAAAAAAATTTCAGAAAAAGAATGCACCTGTGGTAGAGTTCATCAGATTCCAATTAAAGATGTAATTATTGAAGAAAATGCCCTTGCCAGAACTGCTTCGCTTCTACAAGAAATAACTGAACAGAAAAAAATATATTTAATTGTTGATCAAAACACTAAACAAGCAGCTGGGAAAAACTTGAAAAATAATTTAAAAAAAGCTAATTTTGAAGTAGAAGAAATTTTACTGAAAGCAAAAAAAGAAGATGACCATCTGGTTCCGGAGCCATTTGCCTTATTTAAAATAATTGAAAGAATAGAGCACGATGGTTATGTTCTGGCCTGTGGATCTGGTTCTATAAATGATCTTACTGCCTATGCCGCTCATAAGATGAAGCTTCCGTATTCTATTTTTGCCACTGCTCCTTCAATGGATGGTTATGCATCTTCAGTATCTTCAATTACAGTTAATGGAGTTAAACAAACATATAATACCACTCCTCCAGAGTTAATCATAGCTGATTTAAAGATTTTAAAAGATGCTCCCTGGAAGTTAATTCAATCAGGATTAGGAGACCTTTTAGGTAAAGTTTCATCATTATTGGAATGGAAACTAGGAGTGGCTTTATTTGATGAATATTTCTGTCAGGAGGCCTTTAATTTAGTCGAAGAGGTTTTAGATGATCTGATCAATAATTCAGATAAAATTATTGCCAGAAAAAAATCTGGAATAGAAATTTTAACAAAGGGATTAATTTATTCCGGGATTTCTATGATGATGGTTGGGAGTTCCCGTCCTGCTTCAGGTACAGAACATCATATTTCTCACTTTTTTGATATGTATGCTGGCATTTTTAAGGAGCATGTTCCAACCCACGGTATTAAAGTAGGAACTGCATCTTTTATTAGCAGTGATTATTATCTAAGATTATTAGAAAGTGATTTTTCTCAGTTTGAAATCACTCATAATCGAAAAGCTCGGGAAAAAGAAATTAAAGAAGCTTATTTAGATAAAGCCGATGGTATCTTAGAACTCCTAGATCAGCGCTGGGAGCATGATCTGATTTCCAAAGAAGATTTATTATCAGCTGAAGAAGAAATAAAAGATAATATTAAGGAATTTAAAGATTATCTCTTAAGTGTAGAAACCATCTTAGATGATTTTGGGTTTTTTGAAAGGGAAGACGTTAAAAATTTAAACCGAGATTGGCTAAAGAAGGCAGTAAATCACTGTTTTGAAATTCGCTTTCGCTATACCATCTCCACTCTTTTAAGACAGGTAGGGCTGCTTGACAAATGGGGATCAGATGCAATTGAGAAGCTGGAAGTAAAATTAGCCGAAAATAATAAATAAATGGATTAACTATTTAAAAGTGCTGGAGCTTCATTTTTCCAGCACTATTTTTATTTAAATAAAGCTGATCGTAAAAAGTTAAAAATATTGTAGTAATAGGTAAAAAAATTGATATACAAACTATCTAAATTATTTTAAAATTAATTTAAGTTAATAAAATTAAAAGGGGGTATATATGAGTAAAGATAAATTAGGTGTTGAAATTAATGTTGAGCCGAAAAGGGTATCTGGAAAAAGAGATAAAAAGATATATGGACATTTTATAGAACATTTTCACAGGCAAATTTATAATGGAATTTATGATCCTGAATCACCTCTTTCTGATGAGGATGGATTTCGAACTGACATTATCGAAGCAGTAAAGAAAATAGACATCCCCATTTTAAGGTGGCCTGGTGGCTGTTTTGTTTCTTCTTACCACTGGAAAGATGCAGTTGGAAAGGAAAGAAAACCTTTATTTGATAAAGCCTGGCGGGTTGAAGATCCCAATACTTTTGGAACAGATGAATATATTAAAATGTGTGAAAAAATAGGCTGTGAACCTTATATCTGCACAAATGCTGGAACTGGAACAGCAGAAGAAATGAGTGACTGGGTAGAATACTGTAATCTAGAAAATGAAGGTCAGTATGCAAAATGGCGCATAGAAAATGGAAATCCAGAGCCCTTTAAGGTTAAATACTGGAGTATTGGCAATGAAAATTATGGTCACTGGGAAATTGGGGCAAAATCAGCTGACGAGTGGGGAAAACTTGTTAGAGAAGCTGCCAAAATGATTAAACATGTTGATCCTGAGACTGAGCTTTCTGCTGCAGCGCTTTCTGATCTGGAATGGAACGTTAACCTTTTAAAAAATTGTGGTGAATTTCTGGACTGGATTTCTATTCATGAATACTGGGACATGGTGCCGGAAGAGAATGATCTGGCTACTTATGAACAGTGTATGGCTTTTACTAAAGATGTTGGGCATGCAGTTGATGAAGTTAGAGGACTGCTAAAAGCAATGAAATTGGATAAAAAGATTAAAATTGCCTTTGATGAATGGAACCTCAGAAGCTGGCATCATCCTAATGTTCACACAATAGAACAGGGTGTTGATAAAAAAGATTATCTGGACCCAAGAGATAAAAATGATGATAACAGTCAGTACACGATGGCAGATGCGGTTTTTACAGCCTGCTTTTTAAATGCAATGAATAGAAATTGTGACATTGTTGGTATGGCTAATTTTGCACCAGTTTTAAATACAAGAGGCTGTATCTACAGTTATGATCAAGGAATAGTTTTAAGAACTACCTATCATGTATTTGATTTATATGTTAATTATCTTGGAGATACAATTATTGACCTCTGGACTGATCAGCTCCCTCAGATGACAATAAATGATAAACAAGGTAATGAAGTTGAAGTAGAAAGTTTAGATTTACTTGCTACCAAATGGTCTGATAAAGAGGGAATTGCTATAGCAGCTGTAAATAAAGACCCTCAGGAAGGTCAGCTGTTAGATCTATCTATTGCTGCTGACTATAAGGAAGCTAAATTATTTTATATTAGTGGTGAAAATAAAGATTCTTATAATGATGTTGATAAAAATGAGGTCAAAATAATTGAGGAAGATTTGGGAGAATTTGCTGGTAATTTAAAGTTAGAATTAAAACCTCATTCTGTTAATATTATTCAACTTAAATAGATTAAATAACAAAATAATTGAATTGATTAATTTAAAATTCTAAAAAGTTAAAAATATTGTAGTATAAAGTAAAAAAATTGTAGTGACTATTTATCTAAATTATCTTAAAATTAACTTAAGTTAATAAAATTAAAAATAGGAGGAATAATTATTATGAAAAAATCTTTGCTTATCTTTTTAGTTTCAACAATGCTGCTTATGTTTACTTTTTCTGCTGCGGCTGAGACTACAACTCTTACTTACTGGACTTTTCAGGAATTACATCAGCAGTTTTTTGAAAAACAGGTTGAACTCTGGAATGAGAATAATCCCGATAATCAAATTAATTTAGAGTCAACAGTTTATCCTTATGATCAAATGCATAATAAGTTATTGATTGCTCTGCAGTCGGGTGTTGGTGCTCCAGATATTGCAGATATTGAAATCAGTAAATTTGCTAATTATTTAAAGGGAAGTAATCCACAATTAGTGCCTGTTAATGATGTAGTTGATCCACTTATGGATAAGATGATTACAGCAAGGTTTGAGAACTATGCCAAAGATGGCAAATATTATGGAATTCCCTTCCATGTTGGAGCCACTGTAATGTATTATAATATGGAAATGATGGATGCTGCCGGTGTAGATATTGATAATATTGTTACCTGGGATGATTATGTTGAAGCAGGTAAAAAAGTAAAATCAGCTCTTGACAAACCAATGACTACAGTTGAGGTTACAGAACACTGGACACTGTATCCAATGATCAGTCAGATTGGTTCTGATATTTTTGCAGAAGATGGCAGTGTTATTTTAGATAATGACAAAAACGAAAGAGTTTTAACATTTATTAATGACATGGTACACAAGTCCGAAATAGCTGTACCAGCTCCTGGTGGATTCCACCACTCAGAAGAGTACTGGGCTTTCATGAATGATGAAGGGGCAGCTTCCTTAATGATGCCACTTTGGTATATGGGAAGATTTGTTCAGTATATGCCTGACCTAAAAGGTAAAATGGCTATTAGACCTCTACCAGTCTGGGATAAAGGTGGAAACAGATCTGCTGGTATGGGTGGTACAGGTACTGTAGTTACAGTTCAGAGTGATAAAAAAGAACTGGCTAAAAACTTCCTGGTTGAAGCAAAGTTATCAGTACAGGCATCACACAAATTATGGACTGATCTTGGTTTTGATCCTGTAAGATGGGAAGTCTGGGATGACCCAGTTATGTCAGAGCCTAATCAGTATACAGAATACTTCCAGAATGAAGATATTTTTGGAATGCTTTTAGATATTAAAGACGAAATTAATCCTACTATGATTACAGAAAAATACCCACAGGCAATTGATCTGCTGAAAAAGAATGTATCTTTCAAAGTCATTAAAGAGCAGAGTCAAACACCTGCCGAAGCTTTAAAAGATGCTGCAGATGAGTTAAGACAGTAGTTAATTAATTAAAATAAATTATTAAATAGACTAAAAGGTTCGGCTCTAATCTTAAGAAAATTGAATGATTAAGTTGGATCTTTTAGTCTTTTATTAAGGAGAATTTCTATGCAGATATTTAAAAATTTTTATGAAAAATACATTAACTCGAAAAAAGTTGCTCCCTATATTTTTGTTTCACCATTTATTTTGGTCTTTTTAGTATTTTATTTATATCCTATAATTTCAACAGTAATTATGAGTTTTCAGGAGATTGGATTTGGGGAAGCAAAGTTTATTGGACTGGCAAACTATAAAAAATTGTTTAACGTACATTATAAAAATGCATTGTTAACCAGTACCAATTATACTTTCTGGACAATTTTAATTTTAGTTCCTTTGCCGATTATTTTGGCAGTGTTTTTAAATAGTGATAAAACAAAATTTACTAACTTTTTTAGATCATCAATTTTTATGCCAGCTTTAACATCTGTAATTGTAGCAGGTATGTTTTTTAGATACGCTTTTGGTGAGCAGGCATCAACTCTGGCTAACTCAATTATTGGTATTTTTGGTTTAGAACCTATTACCTGGCTGCAAAACTATATTCCGGCAATGATAGCTCTGGTTGTTTTATGTGTCTGGCGCTGGCTGGGAGTAAATATAATTTATTTTTTATCAGGGCTGCAGAGTATTCCCGAAGAAATTTACGAAGCTGCAGATATTGATGGGGCAAACAGCTGGGATAAATTCAAATATATTACTATTCCTTCTTTAAAACCGGTAATTATTTATGTAATAACAATCAGTGTTTTTGGAGGTTACAAAATGTTTGCAGAAAGTTATGCTTACTGGCAGACAGCAACTCCAAATGATATTGGAATGACAATAGTTTCTTATATTTATCAGACCGGTTTTAATAATTTCAATATGGGTTTTGCTTCGGCAATTGGTATTACCCTGTTATTGATTGTATTAGTAGTTAATATTATTCAGCTCAATATATTTGGATTGTTCAAAAAGGAGGAACAGTAATGTCAAATAGTAAAGTTCAAATTACAGCTATAATTTTAGTTTTATCATTTTTTGCCTTTTTTGCTCTGGCACCATTTTTCTTTATGTTAATTTCATCCTTTAAACCAGGAGACCAGATTATTAAAAATGGAATCAGTGCCAGCATAGATTTTGATATCATGTCTTTGCAAAACTATAAGACTTTGTTTACAGAAAGAAGTGGAATTTATCTTCACTGGTATAAAAATAGTGTATTAATTACTACAATTCAGACAGCTGTAGCAGTGTTTTTAAGTTCCTGGGTTGGTTATGGTCTGGCTGTCTATGAGTTTAAAGGGAAAAATTTAATCTTTGTGCTGGTATTAGTTTTAATGATGGTACCAATTGAAATTTTAATATTACCCCTCTATAAACTATCTATAACTTTAAAAATAATTGACAGTTATGCCGGGGTAATATTGCCCTTTATTGTCCCACCAGTTGCAGTTTTCTTTTTCCGGCAGTTTGCAGTTGGTCTGCCGACAGAATTAATTGATGCAGCAAGAATTGATGGTGCATCTGAATTTGCAATATTTTTCAAGATTATGATGCCTCTAATGAAACCGGCTTATGGAGCAATGATCATTTTACAGGCGATGTTTAGCTGGAATGCTTTTGTCTGGCCGCTAATAGTTCTACGTTCAAATGAAAACTTTACTCTTCCAATTGGTCTTGCTTCTTTAATTACTCCATATGGTAATAGTTATGATATGCTTTTTTCCGGGGCAGTAATTTCAGTTGTACCAATAATAATTCTGTTTATGTTTAAACAAAATTCATTTATTTCTGGTTTAACAGTTGGAGGAGTTAAAGGATAATAAGGAGAGTCAAAATTGCAGCTAAAAATTAAAACTTTGTCTCAAAATAATATACTAATAGGATTGGCATTATTAACTATGTTATTAGTCTTTTATAGTTCAGCTCTGGCATCTGACCCGGTAATTATGGAAGAGAATTTTAAAATTAAAGATCTGGAAAAAATTAAGCTTAAAGTAAAAGTAGGAGAAAAAATTACTTTACCCAGTCAGTTAAAAGTCGAATTACAGCAGGGAATTACAGCTCAGTTTCCTGTTGTTTGGGATGAGACTGCTGATTTAATTTATCGGGAAAAAGGAAATTACCAAATCAAGGGGAAATTAAAAATCCAAAACTATCCGGATCCCTTAATTGAACAACGAGCTGATCCATTTATTTATAAACATCAGGATGGCTATTATTATTTCACTGCTTCTTATCCAGAATATGATCGAATAATTTTGCGCCGCTCAAAAACTATTGCAGGATTAAAAGATGCTGAAGAAAAAGTTATCTGGTGGAAACATCAGGAAAAAGAAATGAGTAAGCATATCTGGGCTCCAGAACTGCATTTTATAAATGGAAAATGGTATATTTATTTTGCTGCTTCCAGAACTGATGCGATCTGGGCAATTAGACAATATGTGCTAGAAAATGATTCAGCCAATCCACTCCAGGGTGAGTGGAAGGAAAAAGGTAAACTTAAAATGAATTTTGAGGAATTTACTCTTGATGCCACTAGTTTTACTCATCAAAATCAGAGATATTTAGTCTGGGCGCAGAAGAAATATGGTGATTCGAATTTATATATTGCAAAACTAAAAACCCCCTGGCAAATAGAAGGAAAACAAAGACTGATAGCTGAGCCAATTTACAGCTGGGAGCGTAAAGGCTTTAATGTAAATGAAGGTGCAGCTGTTATTAAGAAGGGAAATAAAATATTTATCACTTATTCTGCAAGTGCTACAGATGCCAATTATTCTGTTGGTCTTTTAACTGCTGATCAGGACAGTAATCTTTTAGATCCTGATTCCTGGTCAAAATATGATAAAGCTATTTTTAAGAGTAGTAAACTTACTGAGCAATTTGGTCCCGGTCATAATTCTTTTACAGTTGATGAAAATGGAAATGAGATTCTAGTTTATCATGCCAGATCATATAAAAAAATTAACGGTGATCCCCTTTATGATCCCAATCGCCATACAAGAGTACAGAGAATTTTCTGGGATCAAAATAATAACCCTGTTTTTGGAATTCCAGGTTATAAAATTGAGGGGGATAGAGGTGTTGTAGCAGAAATTACAGTTGAATAATTAAAATTATAAGCTTAAGTATAAATGAATAATGATAAAATAAGACCTCCTTTATAACAAAGAACTCTCAGCTGAGAGTTCTTTGTTATTTAAAGTAATTTTTTTGCTAAAAAGCTGTTTAATCAGTTTTAAAATGATATAATATTATTAAATGCAAAGAGAAAGCAGCGATAAAAATGGATAATAATTTAATCATCAAAATGAAATTGAAAATTTATAGTTATCTCAGAAAAACTCATATCCAAAATAGGTTAATTGTTTTGTTTTTAGTTCTATCTCTTTTCCCAATGTTAGTAACCGGTATTTATTCTTATCAGAAATCAAGTCAGGCAATTCACGATAAAATTAATACATATTCAGTTGAAGTAGTAAATCAGGTTGCTAAAAATATTGAAGAAGAATTGACCAGAATGGAATATCAGACTATTGAGATAGCATTTTCAGAACTGGTACAGAACACGCTCAGCAATTATGAACAACTGAGTGAATGGGAAATATATGATGCTAGATACAGAATGCGGGCCGATATGGTGAGAAAATTTTCTTTTTCTGAATATATTTCTGATGTTCAGCTCTTTACTGATCAGGGAGATAAAATTATTGCTTATGGAGATACAGGATTTACTTTAACTTTTAAAGATAAGTTTAGAAATAATTTACTTGCAGAGATAAAAAATAGTGATGGAGCTCCAGTCTGGAAGGCAGTTGATTTTAGAGATGAGCTGCATCAGGTAAGCAGAGTGTATCCCGAAAATACACCTGAGAAATCTTATGGAATAATTATCGGGAGGACAATTAAAGAATTATATAAAGGAACACAGCTTGGTTCTGTTATTATTAGAGTTAATGAAAATTTATTTTCTGATGTTTATAGAAATATTGATCTGGGCGAAGGAACTGAGATTTTTATAATTAATTCTGCTGGAACAGTTGTTTCGACAAGGAATAATGATATTGCTTTTAATGAAAAGTATCCAGAATTTAACTTGATTAATAAAATTAATGAAAATTCTAAACAGACAAATACTACCTTTGAGTTAAATATTAATCAGGATAAAAATTTAGTTGCTTTTTCACCAATCAAGGATACTGATTGGTTTATTGTAAGTACCATTCCTTTTTCATATTTAAATCGTGAGACCGGTCAAATAGCAAAGGATATTATGGGAGTTAGTTTGATTATTTTTATGTTAGCAATCTTTTTATCATATTTATTTACAAAAAGTATATCAGATCCTTTAAACAAACTGGTTTCTGCGATGAATCAGGTCGAAGATGGTAATTTAGAGGTTCAAATAGAGGATTACCAGGCACAGGATGAATTATCGGAGGCCAGCAATAACTTTAATCATATGGTAGTTGAATTAAAGGAACTGCTTGAGGATGTCAAGGAAAAGGAAAAACAAAAAAACAATTTAGAATTCAAGGCATTACAGGCTCAGATTAATCCGCATTTTCTTTCTAATATTTTAAATACAGCCCGCTTACTTGCTGATATGCAGAATGCCGATAATCTTGAGAATTTTCTTTCCTCTGTTATTAATTTACTGCATTTAAGCATGAATAATAAAGAAGATTTTATAACTGTAAATAAAGAGATAGAGTATTTAAAAAGTTATCTTAATATCCAGCAGTTTAGACTGCATAATAAGTTTGATGTAAAATTTGAGATTGAAAAAGATTTATTGAATTATAAGATCCCTAAATTTTTACTGCAGCCGGTTGTAGAAAATTCTATTATCCATGGGATAAGTGGAAAAAGTGGGCAGGGTTTAATAGAAATAAAGGGTTTTAGCCAGAAAGAAAGAGTTATTTTTACAATTACAGACGATGGTATCGGTATTTCTGAAACGGAAATTAATAGTTTATTAAATAAGGAAAGAAAAAATAAAGATCAATTTTCTGGGATTGGAATTAACAATGTAAAAGAAAGAATAGAGAATTATTTTGGTAGTGAGTACGGTATTGAAATTGAAAGTTTAAAAGGCTATTTTACTACAGTTAAAATTATTTTGCCTGAGATTGATTAAGCTTAAGAAATATATTAATTTATTTTAGAAAGGATATCTAAAATGTTAAAAGTTTTGATAGTTGAAGATGATATTTTCGATTATACTCATCTTAAAAATATAATTGACTGGAATCAAGAAGGCTTTCAAATTTCTGAACAGATTAAAAACGTAGAAGCTGCAAAAGAAAAGTTGTTTGAGCAAAGCTTTGATATCTTAATTACTGATATGAAGATGCCGGGTCAGAGTGGAGCAGATCTTATTCAATTTGTTTCAGATAATTTTCCCGAACTTAAAACTATTGCTCTCAGTGGTTATAAGGAATTTGATTATGTTAAACAAAGTTTAAAAGCAGGTGCAGAAGATTATATTTTAAAACATGAATTAAGGCAGGACAATTTACGTCAGGTTTTAGCTAAAATAAAGAAAGAAATTAATAAACGCGATCAAAAAGAAGATAGTAACATTTTTGAAGAAAGTTTCTTTATGGATCAAAAAGAAATTTTAGTTCAAAATTTTGTTGAAAAACTAATCAGAGGTCATTTTAATAATAAAAATGAGTTAAAAAGACAGATACAATTATTATCTTTAAATTTTGAATTAAAAAATATAGTAATTACAGTTGGACAGTTTGATAATTATAAAGTTTTGCAGGAGAAATATTCAGAATCAAAGTTGATGAACTTAAAAAGATCTTTTATAAATATGGTAGATGAAATTCTTAGAGAAAATGGAAAATCTTTTGCGGTTTTAAAAGATGAAAAAAAATTTCTCTTCTTATTTTCATTTAAAGATAATAGTGAGTTGAAAATTAATAACAGTATTGCTTCAGCTTTAAATAGAATAAAAACAGCTTTAAAAAATTATTTGAATATTACTGCCAGTTTTGCTGTTGGAAATATACTAAAGGATCCTTTGAAAATAGGCGAAAACTATCGAGAAATATTAGAACTTCTGGGAGATAGATTTTACCAGGGTAAAGATATGATAATTTATCAAAATCAAAATAATAGAGTTGATAATCAGCAATTTAATCTTGACATTAAAACAGAAAAAGCTTTGCAAAAATATATTGATCAAAAAGATTATAGCTCCTTAAAATTGGAATTGGAAAGCATATTTAATAAAATTTATCGAATTAAGCCAGGTTTATCAGTTGTAAAAATGACTTTTATTTCTTTAATTAATATAGTGAACAGTAAAATTAAAGATAAAAATTTAAAGAAGGAAGAGATTTTTAAAAACACTGGTAATCCATACCAGAAATTAGAAGAATTCAATACTCTAAAAGAATTTAAGATCTGGATTGAGGAAATTTACAATAATTTGATTATTGAATTGAAAAATAAAAATAATTATTCTGATATTATAAATAAAACCTTATTGTATATGAACAAAAATTATGATAAAGATATTACTTTAAGCAGAGCTGCTTCTGAAATAGGAGTTAGTTACTCATATTTGAGTAGGAAATTTAAAGAAGAGTGTGGACAGGGGTTTAGTGATTACTTAAATCAACTGAGAATAGAAAATGCTAAACAATTAATTGAAGCTGGAGATAGTAATATTAAGGAAATTGTTAATCAGGTTGGTTTTAATAATTATAATTATTTTTTTAAGGTATTTAAAGATTCAGAGGGAATGACACCAAGTGAATATGAGCGAAAAAGCCAGAAATAAATTTTAGAAAAACTACCTCTTAAATGGTGGTTTTTCTTTTTTTTTATTAAAAAACCGCAAAAAATCTGAAATTTCTTGCAGGAATTTTTGACTGAGTATTGAATAATGATTATAGAGAGTTAATTTAAGGCTTGAATTAATATTTGGTTTATAAAAACTTATAATAAGTATTAAAAATATATTTTTTATTTAAAAATCTAACCGATTAGATTTTTAAAAATTCAAACTTCTAAACGGTTAGAAATATAATTTAATTATTATAAAGTTAATAATTAATATAATTGGGGAGATAGATTATTATGGTTACAATCAAAGACGTGGCAAAAAAAGCAGGGGTTTCTGTAGCAACAGTTTCTGCTGTAATAAATAAAGATTCTGATGTCAATGTAAGTGAAAGACTTTCAAAAAAAGTAATTACTGCCGTAAATGAACTAAATTATCGGCCAAATAGAATTGCCAGGGCATTATCAAAAAAAGAAAATCCAATGATAGCCTATGTAGTTCCAACAATTAGGAATCAATTTTTTTCGCAGATTGGTCATTACATTGAGAATTTTGCTTTCGAAGAAAAATATGGAGTATATTTATGTAATACACATTCTAAAATAGAAAGAAGTGATTTATATTTAAATAATTTGATCGAAAATAGAGTTAGTGGAGTGATAGTAACTTTAACCTGGGAAATTATGACCAGCAATTTTATTGAGAATCTTCTAGAAGCAAATATTCCTGTGGTGGGTATGGCTGGAGCTCGGAAAAGAGATGATATTGATACAGTGTTAATTGATGATCAGGAAGGAAGCTATAAAGCCGTTGAATATTTAATTAAGAATAATAGATCTAGCATTGCCTTTATTGGGGTGGAGGAAAGTAAAACTACTGAAATTAGATATTCTGGTTACAAAAAAGCATTAAAAGAAAATAATTTAAAATTAGATGAAGATTTGGTTTCAATTCAAAAAGATTTTGACAGAGAAGATGGATATCAGGCAGCAGAAGAATTGATTGAAAATTATGGAGCAATAGATGCCATTTTTGTTTACAATGACGTAATGGCTTCTGGAGTAATTGATTATTTAAATCATCAGAAAATTAAGATACCAGATGAAGTTGCAGTTATTGGTTATGATAATAGTGTAGCTTCTTATACCAGACCAAAACTCACTACTGTAGCTTTACCAAAGTTCAAAATGGCAGAACAATCGATGAAATTATTATTTAATAGAATTCAGAATAATAGTAGGGATGAATATCAGAAATTGTTGATTCATCCAGATTTAATAATTAGAGAAACTACTTAAGGCTTTATAAATTGAATGATTAAAAATCAATATGATTTTTTGCTAAATATTTTTTTAATTTAATTAAGGAGGTGAGGCACAAAAATTTAGTTTAGTGAATTGATTATATATATTGGCAACGGTCTTAAAGACTAATTTTCTAACAAAAAAGGGAGGAATAAATTTATGTTTTTATCAAGTATTAAAAAGGTTTTAGTTTTAAGTGTTATTATAATCTTTGGAATGTTGTTTACAGTTTCTTCAGTAAGTGCGCAAACTGAAATGGATATGTGGACTTTTGTTAATGCACATGCTGAATTTTATGAAATGATGGCTGAGAACTGGAATCAAGAAAATCCTGATCGAGCTATAACACTCAATACTCAGGTATTACCTTTTAATCAAATGCATGACAAGTTAAATATAGCCTTACAAACTGGTATGGGTGCTCCTGATATTGTTGATATTGAAATCGGAAAATTCCCTGGTATTTTAGAGAATAATGCAGAAACTTTAGTTGATTTAAGTTCAGTAATTGATGAATATAGAGATGATATTTTAGAAGCGAGATTAGCACCTTATTCTACTCCTGATAATAAAGTATATGGAATTCCTACTCATGTTGGAACATATTTAATGTATTATAACGTAGATATGTTAGAAGAAGCTGGAGTTTCAATTGATGATATTGAAACCTGGGATGATTATCTTGAGGCAGGAAAAAAAGTTAGTAAAGATACCGATGGAGATGGAGAAAATGATCAATTTATGCTTGCGGTTCCAAGTGAAGAAGCTTCAGCTTTTGATGGAATGAGTAGACAGTTGGGAAGTAATTATTTTGATCAGGATGGTAATGTGATTTTAGATAGAGAAGAAAATATTAGAACTCTAAAGCGCTTAAAAGATTATGTTTATAAATATGAGATAGCTGATGTTGTTACTGATTATCATGAGCAGAATTTCTATAATGCTTTAAATAATGAGAAATATGCTAGTATTTTTATGCCTCAGTGGTATATGATTAGATTTACTGATTTTATGCCAGATCTGAAAGGTAAAATTCGTGTAAGACCTCTTCCTGCATGGCCTAATGGAGAAGGAACACTTTCTACAATGGGTGGTGGAACAGGAACTGCAGTCACTCAAGAAGCAAGCGATGTTGAATTGGCAAAAGAGTTTTTAGCTTATGCTAAATTAACTAGGGAAGCTGGAGTTAAAATTTGGACTGATTTAGGTTTTGATCCAATTGTTACTGATGCCTATAATGATGAATCATTCCAGGAGAAATTCCCTTATTTTGGTAACGAAAAAGTTATGCTGACTATTCAGGATTTACAGTCAGAAATTCAACCACTTTATTTCTCTGATCTCTTAACTAGACTCCGCGACCAATTAAATGAAGAAACACTATATGAAATTTTTGAAAATGGTGGAGATGTAGAAAAGAATATTAAAGAAGCTGCCGAAAAGCTTAGAGCAGAACAATAATCTAATAATTAGTCCCCTCTTTTGAGGGGACTAATTTTCAGTTAAACTTTTTATGGAGGTGTTGTATTTGATGCTAAAAAATTTATTTTATAATAAAAAAGTAGTTCCCTGGATTTTTATTACTCCTTTTTTATTATTTTTTACGGTTTTTAAAGTCTGGCCAATTGTATATTCAGCCTATTTAAGTCTGCATGAAATGAGCGGCTTAAATACGTCTAATTTTGTTGGTCTTCAAAATTATTTTGAAGTTTTTTCTGATAGTGATTTTTTAAAGGCTGTTTGGAATAATACTAAATATATGATTGGGACAATGATTACTTTGATTCCTATCCCTCTGATTTTTGCAGTCCTCTTAGATTCGAAGCACTGTAAAGGTAAAAATATTTATAAAGCTATTTTATTTATTCCTACTTTAACTTCTTTAGTAATTGCTGCTGCTGTTTTTAAAATATTACTTTATGAAGGAGAAGCCGGAATTATAAATACAATTATAGGTTTATTTGGTTTTTCACCACAAAAATGGCTTATTAGTCCCTATTTGACTATTCCCTCAGTAATCTTAATAGCAACCTGGCGCTGGACCGGTATGAATTTGATTTATTTTACCACAGGTTTAACAGGGATATCTCAGGAATTATACGAATCAGCTTCAATTGATGGTGCAAATATGCTGCAGCGCTTCTTTTATATTACTGTTCCATTATTAAAACCAATCATTATTTTTGTAGCAACTTTAAATTTAATAGGTGGCTATAAATTATTTACTGAAGTATTTATGTTATGGGATGGTGGGGCATCTCCCGGGAAAAGTGCCTTAACAATGGCGGTATTATTATATAGAACTGCATTTTCTTATTTTGAATTAGGCTATGCTTCTACAATTGGATTTGTAATGGCTTTAATAATATTAATACTTTCTTTAATTCAATTAAAAATTACTGGATTTTTCAATGAAGAAGAATAAAAATACTGTTATAAGGGAGGGTTATAATGTCTATTAAACCAAAACAATTAGATAGAATTAAAACAGCTTTAGTTATTGTATTTTTTATATTTGTTTCTCTGTTATTTATAATTCCATTTTATTGGATGCTTGTATCTTCATTTAAACCAACTGGAGAGATATTTACTGATAGTTTGAGTTTGCTGCCCAAAAATCCGATAATTAGCAGTTATACAAATTTATTGGGTACACATTTTTTAAGATGGTATCTAAATACTATGATTTTTGCAGTAGGGTATGTAATTTTAGGATTGTTTGTTTGTAGTCTGGCTGGCTTTGCTTTTGCTAAATATAAATTTAAATTTAGAAATCTTATTTTTATTGTGATAGTAGCTGCTCAAATGCTGCCGATTCATATGCAGTTAATCCCGCTTTTTATTATGCTAACTAAATCGGGGATAGTTAATACTTATGCTGGCTTAATTTTTCCTATGATAGCAAATCCATTGGGTCTCTTTTTTGTCAGGCAGTATATGCTGGGGATACCTGATGACTTAATGAATGCTGCCAGGGTAGATGGCGCTTCTGAATGGCAGATTTACTATAAAATCATCCTGCCAATTTCTAAACCCGCCTTAGGAGCAATGGCAATATTATTTTCACTTTTTGCCTGGAATAATCTGTTGTGGCCATTAATTGTAATGAGAACTGAAGAGATGTTTACTTTATCTGTAGGTTTATCAACATTAATTGGACAGTATAGACCACAATACGGTATGTTAATGGCAGGTTCAACTCTGGCTGTTCTGCCAATTGTACTTTTGTTTTTGAAAATGCAGAGTTATTTTATTTCAGGTCTAACTGCTGGAAGTATTAAAGGTTAAAAAATATAAATTTTTTGGAGGAATATAATTATGAATAAACTGATTTTAAATATAGAGCAAGCTAAGGAAAAGATCAATAAAAATATTTATGGTCATTTTGCTGAACATTTGGGTAGGTGTATTTATGAGGGCTTTTGGGTTGGCGAAGATTCTGAGATTCCAAATACTAGAGGTATTAGAAATGATGTTATTGAAGCTTTAAGAGAGATTAATATACCGGTATTAAGATGGCCCGGCGGTTGTTTTGCAGATGAGTATCACTGGAAAGATGGAGTTGGTCCTCGTGAAGAAAGAGCTACTATTGTTAATAATCACTGGGGTGGGGTAACTGAAAATAATCATTTTGGCACCCATGAATTTATGGATCTTTGTGATCTTTTAGATACAGAACCATATATTTCAGGTAACCTGGGCAGTGGAACTATTAGAGAAATGCAGGAATGGGTTGATTATATGACCCATGACGGAGAATCCCCAATGTCCGACTGGAGAAAAGAAAATGGAAGGGAAGAACCCTGGGATTTAAAATATTTTGGGGTAGGAAATGAGAACTGGGGCTGTGGTGGTAATATGCGGCCTGAGTATTATGCTGATAAATATAAAAATTATCAAACATATATTAATGACCACGGAGATAATAAAATTTTCAAAATTGCCTGTGGTTCCCATGACAGTAATTATCACTGGACTGAAGTTTTGATGGAAGAGGCTGCTGATAAAATGGATGGTTTAAGTCTCCATTATTATACTGTACCTGGTGACGAGTGGGAAAATAAAGGCTCAGCAACAGACTTTGATCAGGATGAATGGTATATTACCTTAAAAAAAGCAATGTATATGGATGAACTAATAACAAAACATAGTACAATTATGGATAAATATGATCCAGAAAAGAAAGTTGCCTTAATAGTTGATGAATGGGGCACCTGGTATGATGTTGAACCTGGCACAAATCCCGGTTTTTTATATCAGCAGAATACTTTAAGAGATGCTCTTGTAGCCGGAATTCATCTAAATATTTTCAATCAGCATGCTGATAGAGTAAAAATGGCCAATATAGCTCAAACTGCAAATGTTCTGCAGGCCATGGTTTTAACAGATGAAGAGGATATGATTGTAACCCCTACTTATTATGTATTTAAGATGTTTAAGGTGCATCAGGAAGCAATTCAAATTCCTATTCACTTAGAAACTGAAAAATATAAAGAGATTCCAAAGTTAAGTGTTTCTGCTTCTAAGAATGATCAGGATGAGGTTAACATAACTATTTGTAATCTTGATCCAGAAAATGAAGCTAAAATTGAAACTGTTATTAATGCTATCAAGGCCAATGAAGTTGAGGCTAAAATACTAAGTTCAGATAACTTAAATGATCATAATACATTTGAAAACCCTGATAAAGTTAAACCAGAAGGATTTGATAAGTTCAGCATGGAAGGTCAGAAATTGGTCGGAGAAATCCCATCGAGTTCTGTAGTATTGTTAACTCTGAAAAAATAATCATATTATTTTTAAAGTTCATTAAAAGTACGAAAAAAAATTTAAAAGTTTAATATGTCTTTATTATAATTAAACTCAAAAAATAAGCGAAAGGAATGGGTTTATGAAAAAACAACAAGTTAACCCCTATTTACCATCCTGGGAGTATATTCCTGATGCTGAACCTTATGTTTTTAAAGATCGAGTATATATTTACGGTTCTCATGATCGATTTAATGGTCACGCATACTGTTTGAATGATTATGTCTGCTGCTCGGCACCGGTGGAAGATCTCTCAGACTGGCGCTATGAAGGAGTAATTTATAGAAAAACAGAAGATCCACTCAATCCTGAAGGAGCCATGTGTCTTTACGCTCCTGATGTGACTGTTGGATCTGATGGCAGGTATTATCTTTATTATGTTCTTGATAAAGTTCAGATTGTTTCGGTAGCTGTTTCTGACACTCCGGTTGGAGAGTATGAGTTTTATGGTTATGTACATTATGCAGACGGTACCCGTCTGGGCGAAAATGAAGGGGATCAGCCGCAGTTTGATCCAGGTGTTATTACTGAAGGAGATAAAACTTATTTATATACCGGCTTCTGTCAAAAAGATGATAAATCAAGAAATGGTGCTATGGCCACTGTTTTAGATAAAGATATGCTGACAATAATTGAAGAACCGAAATTTGTAATTCCCAGTGAGCCATATAGTGAAGGAACAGGTTTTGAAGGGCATGAGTTTTTTGAAGCCCCATCAATTAGAAAAAGAGGAGATAAATATTATTTAATTTATTCTTCAATTTTAATGCATGAGTTATGCTATGCAACCAGTAAGAATCCAACCGAAGGCTTTAAATACCAGGGCACCATTGTCAGTAATGCTGATATTGGTATTGACAGCTATAAAGATGCTGATAAGCCAATGTATTATGGCGGCAATAACCACGGCAGTATTGTTGAGATAAATGATAATTGGTATATCTTTTATCACCGCCATACTAATGGAACTAATTTCAGCAGACAGGCCTGCCTGGAGAAAATAGAATTTACTGCTGAAGGTCAAATCCCTCAGGTAGAAATAACTTCTTCTGGTTCTAAAGATAATCCTCTGCTTGATGTTGGAGAATATCCGGCTTATCTTGCCTGTAACTTATTTACTGATGAGGAATCAGTTTATACAGATTTTAGTGGAGCCTGGATGAATAAGCAGTTTCCTAAAATAACTCAGGATGGAAAAGACGGAGATAAGGAGATTGGATATATTCAAAATATGAAAGATTCAGCGACAGCTGGTTTTAAATATTTCGACTGTCATAAGATAAATAAAGTTAAGATTAAAGTTCGAGGATACTGCAGCGGCAAATTTGAAGTTAAGACTGTCTGGGATGGTGAAGTTTTGGCTGAGATATCGGTTAAGTCCTCAAATATCTGGCAGGAGTATTCAGCAGCTGTTAAAATTCCGGATGGAGTACAGCCTCTATATTTCACTTATAGAGGAGAAGGAAGTGCAAGCTTAGCTTCATTTACTCTGCTTCCATGATAAAATGATGTTTGAACTTTATATTTTATTTTAATACCGCTATCTATATGGCGGTATTATTTTTTAAAGTTTAAAAAGTCTGAAATTTCTTGCAGGAATCAGTTCACAGGTGGCGAATAATATAAGTATAGCATTAATTTAAGTCTTAAATTAACATCCGATTATTTATTAAAAAGTTAATTTATGTAAAAAATATTTAATAGGAGGAAAGCAGATGAGTTTTGAATACCACGTTTCTAAAAAGGGATCAGATTTTAATTCCGGAACTAAAGAAGAACCATTTTTAACAATCAATAAAGCTGCAGCTGCAGCTCAGGCCGGAGATACTGTAATTGTTCACGAAGGTACATACAGAGAGTGGGTCAAACCACAAAATAGAGGTTTAAGTGAAAGCAGGAGAATTACCTATCAGGCAGCTAAAAATGAAAAAGTTGTGATTAAGGGTTCAGAAAAAATAAACGATTGGGAGAATGTTGAAGATTCAATCTGGAAAACAGAAATAGATAATCAAATTTTCGGTGAATACAATCCCTACCAGAAAGAAATTTTTGGTGACTGGTTGATTCACACCGGCGGCCAGGAAACTAAACACTTGGGTGATGTATATTTAAATGGGATGTCTTTTTACGAGGTCGACTCATATGATAAATTAGTTGATCCAGAAGTTAAAACTGAAATTAAAGATGACTGGACTGGTAAAATAGATAAAGTTAAAAATCCGGAGCAGACAAAATATCTCTGGTATGTTGAAGTTGACGAAGAAAAAACAACGATTTATGCTAACTTTCATGAGTCTGATCCAAATCAGGAGTTAGTAGAAATTAATGTGAGGAAAGCCTGTTTTTATCCAGAAACAAATGGTATTGATTATATCACTGTTAAGGGATTTGAGATGGCCCAGGCGGCAACTCCCTGGACACCTCCAACAGCCGACCAGCCTGGTCTAATTGGACCTAACTGGGCAAAAGGATGGATTATTGAAGATAATATTATTCATGACTCTAAATGCAGTGCAATCAGTATTGGAAAAACAGCTGCTACAGGAGATAATTTCCGCAGTAAGAGACAGGATAAACCTGGCTATAAATATCAGATTGAATCAGTTTTTGAAGCAGAAGCTTACGGCTGGAATAAAGATAATGTTGGCTCTCATATTATTAGAAATAACGAAATATATGACTGCGGCCAGAATGGAGTTGTCGGCCATTTAGGCTGTATATTCAGTGAAATATACAATAATCACATTTATAATATTGCTTTAAAAAGAGAATTTTACGGACATGAAATTGCAGGAATTAAGCTGCACGCGCCCATTGATGTAGAGATTCATGATAATCGTATCCATAATTGTTCATTGGGAACCTGGATGGACTGGCAGACACAGGGAACCAGAATCAGCAGTAATCTTTATTATAATAATAACCGCGACTTATTTATTGAGGTCAGCCACGGACCTTATATTGTTGATAATAATATTCTGGCTTCTGATTATGCCCTGGATAATTTCTCTCAGGGAGGAGCCTATGTTAATAATTTAATAGCAGGAAAGATGGTACACCGAAAAATATTAAAACGCTCTACCCCCTATCACCAGCCTCACAGCACTAAAATTAAGGGTTTTACAGTAATTTTAGGTGGAGATGATCGTTTTTATAATAATATTTTTATTGGTTTAGAAGGCATGGATGATATTATTGAAGTTGATCACGGAGCAACCTCTAATGACAAAGCAAAAGAGGGTGTAGGAACTGCTCATTTTAATAATTATACAGCTTCTTTAGAAGAATATTTTAATAAAGTTCATCAGAAGCCTGGTGATGTAGAGATATTTATGGATACCAATCAGCCGGTATATATAAATAATAATCTTTATCTTAATGGAGCACTCCCGTTTGAAAGAGAGGAAAGAAACTATATTGAAGCTGATTTTAATCCAGAATTATCAATCAGGGAATCAGGAGAAGATGTCTATCTGGAATGTAAGCTGACATCAGATTTTGAAAATATTAAAGCAGATATCCAAAGTACCGAAAATTTTGAAAAAGTTAGGATTACTGATGCTGACTTTGAAAATAAGTTGGGAGAAAAAATAGTTTTTGATAAAGATTATTTAGGCGAAAACTTTATCCCAAAAGCATCAATTGGTCCATTGGCTGTATTGAAAAATGGTAATAATAGTGTTAAAGTTTGGAGCAAATAAAAAAGTCTGATTTATATTAAATGAATTTAAATTTAAAAAATTAAGACTATTTTGCAGGAATATGTATAAATATGTCGAAATATATATTTAGAAGTTAATTTACTTGTTAAATTAACATTTAAATTAAATTCTTTTCATATATATTAAATTTAAGAAAGGGGGGAATTCACTTAATTAGGATTTATTTAATTAAACAGGGAGGTTATTAAAAAAATGAAAAAAACATTATCTTTAGTTGTGACAGTATCTATGTTTTTAGTTATTTTATTAAGTGTTTCTGCTATTGCTCAAGAGGAAATTGTTCTATGGGATATAACTACTGAAGCCGAGAGTGAATTACCAGTAATACAGGACGCAATTGCTAGATTTGAGGCAGATAATCCTGAGTATACAATAAGACATGTACCAACAAGTAATGATGATTATAAAACAAAATTACAGGTGGCAATGGGTGCAAATAATGAACCAGATATTTTTATGTCCTGGGGTGGAGGTCCATTAAAAGAATATGTTGATGCAGGTAAAGTAATGGATATGACCGAGGCGTTAAAGCAGGATGACTGGATTGAAAGATTTGTGCCGGCCGGTTTAGAAATTGCCAGATTTGATGAAAATTATTATGCTGTGCCAATTACCGGTATGAGAGCAGTTTTAATGTTTTATAGAACTGATATTTTTGAAGAAGTAGGAGTAGAAATTCCAGAAACCTATGAAGATTTTAAAGATGTAATTGTTCAGCTAAAGGATGCAGGGTATATTCCACTTTCTCTGGCAAACAAAAATAGATGGACTGGATCAATGTATTATATGTATTTAGTTGACCGCATAGGTGGAAAAGAAGCTTTTCTTAATGCGGCAAATAGAAATGGTGGATCATTTGCAAGTGAAGCTTTTGTAAGAGCAGGAGAAGTTATTCAAGAACTGGTTGATCTTGGAGCATTCCCTCCAGGTGTAAATGGACTTGATGAAGACCAGGGACAATCAAGACAGCTCCTTTATGCTGATCGGGCAGCGATGTATTTGATGGGAGACTGGGCATATGGATTAATTAAAAATGAGAATCCAGCTATGTTAGAGAATTTCAGTTTCTTTAGATTCCCAGTTTTTGAAGATGGAAAAGGAGATCCAAGCAATTTAGTTGGTTCACCAGGTGGAAATATGTACAGTGTTGCCAAAAGTAGTGAGCATAAGGAAGCAGCTATTGAGTTTCTAAAATATTTATCAGATGAAACTGCAGCAAAACAGTTAGTAGATCTTGGCAACCTTGCTCCTTTTAGAGGGGTAGAAGAATATTTGGATGATCCATTTATGATTGATATATATAATGCGTTGAATAATGCTAATTATGTTCAATTATATTATGATCAGTATTTACCACCTCAAATAGCTCAAGCACACCTAGATACAATTCAGGGTCTATTTGGAAAGACCATGACTCCTGAGGAAGCAGCTCAAATGGTAGAAGAAGAAGCACAAAAATATTTTAACGAGCAATAAATAATAGCTATAATAATCACCCTGTTCAATTAAAAGCAGGGTGATTATTTAAATATTAGATTGGAGGTATTAAAAAATGCAAAAGGTAAGTAAATTAACGATATTTATATTTTTACTACCGGCATTATTAATTTTTTCACTTTATATGGTAGCACCAATACCTCTTTCTGCATTTTATTCTTTTTTTAGGTGGAAAGGATTTGGAGAAAGAGTTTTTGTTGGCTTAAATAATTGGATTGAATTAATTGGAGATGGTATTTTTCATAAGGCATTATTTAATAATTTCAAGTTGGTGTTTTTATCTTTATTTGGGCAGTTACCGATTGCACTGGGGTTAGCTATTTTACTGGCTAAAAAAACAAAAACTACTGATATTTTAAAAACTATCTACTTTGTTCCTCTTTTGATGTCTTCGGTTGCAGTAGCGACTTTATGGAGCAATATTTATGATCCTAATTTTGGACTTTTAAATATGTTTTTACAGACAATTGGTTTTGAAAATTTATTTATCGATTATCTTGGGAATCCTAAATTAGCCTTATATTCTGTAATTGTAGCAATTAACTGGCGTTATATTCCCTTCTATATGATTCTATTTCTGGCAGCGATAAAAAATATACCCGACGAGCTTTATGAAGCTTCAAGAGTTGATGGAGCTTCAAAATGGGAAAATTTCCGCTATATTACACTGCCTTTGCTCAGACCTACAATAATTAATGCCAGTGTACTTTCTCTTGTAGGTTCCTTAAAGTTTTTTGATATTGTATATGTTTTAACAGGTGGTGGGCCTAATAATGCTTCAGAATTAATGGCAACCTATATGTATAAAAACGCCTTCAATAGCTTGAGAATGGGTTATGGCAGTACTATTGCTCTTGCCTTATTTATAATTGCTTTTACTTTTTCAATTATATTTATGAAAGTTACAAAAAAGGGGGCTAAATAATGTCAAAGACTGCAAAGATCATAGTAATATTACTGGCAGGTATCTGGTTATTGATAACACTTTATCCATTTATCTTTATGCTGCAGACCAGCATGAAAACTAATATGGAGTATTTTACTACCTCAGTTTGGGCATTTCCAGAAAATATAAGTCTAGATAATTATTTAACCGCTATGAATTCAGGTTTTATAAGATTTTATTTAAACAGTTTATTTGTAACTATTACTTCACTTGTAATTATTATTATCTCAGCTTCAATGGCAGCCTACATGATTGCTAAAATAGATTTTAAGTTAAGTAATTCAGTTTTTTCATTTTTTCTGGCTGGAATGATGATTCCGATTCATATTACTTTAATTCCTGTTTATCGAATGACTCAAACTATGGGGTTATATGATAAACTAACAGGACTAATTGGTCCTTATGTAGCTTTTAGCTTACCTATTTCAATATTTATTTTAACAGGATTTATTGCAGAAATTCCAAGAGAACTAGAGGAAGCAGCCTATATTGATGGGGCAAATATCTTTCAGATTTTTACTAAAATTATTTTTCCTTTAATCAAACCAGCAGTTTCTACAGTCGCAATTTATAATTTGGTTTTATTATGGAATGAATTTATATATGCTCTGGTTTTAATTTCTAATCCAGATAAATGGAATTTGACCTTAGGATTATGGAATTTTCAGGGGCAATATGGAACTAATGTACCAATGGTTATGACTGGAGTTATGCTCTCTGTTTTACCACTCTTATTATTCTACATTTTCCTTCAGGAAAAAGTAATTAAGGGTATGACAGCAGGAGCAGTTAAGGGTTAAGAATAAGACATAAAATATGATAATCTAGATTTAATTAAAGCCTTAGAGGATAATTTTAAATAATAAAAATAGTTATTTCAGAATATAAATTCGGGAGAGGTTTGAAATGCTTAAAAGTCAAAAAATTCGAGAAAGCAGTCCTGAACTTGATGCTTTAAAAATGGGGATGGACTGGAAGGAAGACGATTTATCTAAAGCTCAGATTTTAGTAAGCAGCACCTATGGTTATGGGCATCCAGGCAGTTTTCACCTTGATCAGCTGGTTGAAGAGGCACTGCAGAGTTTAAAAAAGCAGGGAGCCAAGGGTGCTTCAATGATAGTCAGTGACATTTGTGACGGTATTGCTCAGGGACATGATGGAATGAATTATTCGCTGGTTTCTAGAGAAATGATAGCAAATATGGTAGAAGTACAGGCAAAAGCAGCTCCTTATGATGGAATAATGATGATCTCAGCCTGTGATAAAGCAGTTCCTGCCCATCTGCTTGCAGCAGCAAGATTAAATATGCCGATAATTCAGGTGCCCGGGGGTTCAATGGCGCTGGGTAAGAAAAAGACCACAGTTGATATGACTGCCCGTGATTATGCCAGATATAAAAGAGGAGAAATCAGTAAAGAAAAATATTTAGAAACTCAAAAGTTGGCCTGTCCCTCCTGTGGTGCCTGCCAGTTTATGGGTACAGCTTCTACTATGCAGGTGATGGCTGAGGCACTTGGACTGGCTTTACCGGGTTCAGCTTTAATCCCAGCCAATGGTCCCTATTTAAAAGAAATGACTGATCTGGCAGCATCCTTTTTAACTGAAGCTGTAAAAAAAGATCTTAAAGTCAAAGATATAGTAACTAAAAAGTCAATTGAAAATGCAATTGCAGTCCATGCTGCAATAGGCGGCTCAAGTAATGCTCTGCTGCATCTGCCGGCCTTTGCCCATGAACTTGGCATAGAAATTGACGGCAACTTATTTGATGAGATTAACCGTAAAGTACCATTTTTAGTTAACACAATTCCCAGTGGGGATTATCCAACTCAGTATTTCTGGTATGCTGGCGCTGTTCCGGAAATTATGGAAAGAATTAAAGAACACCTCCATCTTGATGTTTTAACAGTAACGGGAAAAACGCTGGGTGAAAATCTTCAAAGCTTAGCAGACTTCTCCTATCTCAAAGGAATGGAAGAAAAACCAGCTTTAATGCCGGAAAAAGAAAAAGTGATTTTCTCGACGGACTCTCCGATTAATGAAGAGGGGGCAATTGCAGTTTTAAAAGGAAATCTGGCTCCAGAAGGCTCAGTGGTAAAGCATTCTGCCCTTCCAGAAGAGATGAAAGATTTTGTTGGTCGGGCAAGAGTTTTTGATCGAGAAGAGGAAGCAATGGAAGCAGTTTTAAATGGGGATATAGTTTCCGGCGATGCTGTAATTATTCGCTATGAAGGACCTAAGGGAAGTGGAATGCCTGAAATGTATTATACAACAGAGGCTATTGCTTCTGACCCTAAATTAAATAAGACAACAGCTCTAATAACTGATGGTAGATATTCCGGGGCCACCCGGGGACCGGCAATCGGACATGTTTCGCCTGAAGCTGCTTCAGGAGGGCCGATAGCTCTTGTTAAAGAAAATGATCTAATCGAAATTGATATAGAAAATAGAAGCATAAATATTATTGGAGTCAGTGGTGAAGAAAAAAGTAAAGAAGAAATCAGTCAGATTCTAAATGGGCGAGCAAAAGATTGGGTTAAGCCGGAGCCAAAATTTTTAAATGGGGTACTGGGTATCTTTACTCAGCTTGCAGCTTCTCCAATGAAGGGCGCCTATATCGATACTGAATATTTAAGTAATTTAATAAATAAAAGTACTAAATAATAATTATTGATGTGAGGAGGATTTAATTGATTAAAGGAATTATAACACCAACGATCACAGTTTTTGATGAGGATAAAAATATTGATTTTGAGGCAACAGAAGAACATATAGAAAATTTAATTGAAGCTGGTGTAAATGGGATTTTATTTTTAGGGAGCATTGGAGAATTTTTTGCAATGACTTTGGCAGAAAAGAAGAAGTTAATTTCTTTTGCTGTAAAAACTGTAAACAAGCGGGTGCCTGTTTTAGTAGGTACAGGTGGTACAGCTGCCGAAGATGTAATAGAGTTGAGTAATTTTGCTCAAGCTGAAGGAGTGGATGGAGCAGCTGTAATCACCCCTTATTTTTTCCAGTTTAACCAGCAGACCCTCTATAATTATTACAGTCATATTGCTCATAATGTAGAATTAGATTTATATATATATAATTTTCCTGCCCGCAGTGGAGTAAACATTGATCCCCAAACAGTTTATAAGCTGGCAAGTGAATATAAAAATATTGTGGGAATTAAAGATACAATGAATACAATCAGCCATACCAGAGAGTTAATTCAAAAAGTTAAAAAAGAGCTGGAGAAAGAATTTGCTGTTTATTCCGGATTTGATGAATACTTTTTACCAAACCTCCTGAATGGAGGAGATGGCTTAATCGGCGGTTTATCTAATATAGCCCCTGAACTTTTTGCTGAATTTTATAAGTCTTACCAAAAGAAAGACTTTAAGAAAATTAATGAAATATCCAATAAAATTAATATGATGATGGAAATTTACAGTCTTTCTGATCCTTTTTTTCCGGCAATTAAAAAAGCTGTTTCTCTCAGAGGGAGTAATCTAAACGCAGCCTGTAAGGAACCGGTTGGTCTCTTGAATGAATCACAGAGCAAAAATATTAAAATAATACTTAAAAAAGTAAAATTAATCTAAAAAATCTAATTAAAGGAAAAACTACCTCTTAAATGGTGGTTTTTCTTTTTTTTATTAAAAAACCGCAAAAAATCTGAAATTTCTTGCAGGAATTTTTGGTTGAGTATTGAATAATATTTATAGAGAGTTAATTTACTTCTTAAATTAAAGCTTAAATTAACGAAAATTTTGTCATTTGTTTTAATAAATTAAAAAAGGAGGGATCAGTAAAAAGTACTTTCTTTGTTTATGATTCAAGTTAGCTTTCTTAAAGTCTTGATTTAAAATTAAAAGGGAGGAATAATTTTATGAAGAAATTTTCAATTTTGTCACTTGCTTTATTAATGGTATTTTCTCTATTTTCGGTTACAGTTATGGCTCAGGATGAGGTAAATTTAACATTATGGGATATTAGAACTGCTTCTGACCAGGTTACTCCTGCTTTACAGGATGCAATTGAGCGTTTTGAAGCTGATAACCCAAATGTAAATATTGAGCATGTACCTACTCAAAATGATAATTACAAAACTAAGCTGAGAACAGCTATGTCAGCTGATAATGCACCAGATTTATTTATGACCTGGGGTAGTGCCAGCTTAGAAAGATATGTTGATGCTGATAAAGTTTATTCTTTAGAATCACATATGACTGAAGACTGGGAAAGTAACTTTATGCCGGCTGCTATGGATTTAGGTCGGGTAGATGGAGAAATGTACGGTGTTCCAGTAACCAATGTTTCGCCAGCACTTGTCTGGTACAGAACTGATCTGTTTGAAGAATATGGTCTGGAAGTACCAGAAACATATGAAGAACTAAAAAATGTTGTAAAAACATTTAAAGAAAATGGAATAACTCCTTTTGCTCTGGCTAATAAAAACAAATGGACAGGTTCAATGTACTTTATGTATCTGGTAGATAGAATTGGTGGACCGGAAGCTCTGCAGCAGGCAATTAGCAGAAAAGGTGCTTTTAATGACGAACCATTTATTGAAGCAGGTAGAAGAATTCAGGAATTAGTAGAAATGGGAGCATTCCCTGATGGTGTTAATGGTCTTGATGAAGACGCAGGTCAGTCCAGAACTTTACTATATACCGACCGGGCAGCAATGTATTTAATGGGAAGCTGGGCATATTCTTCCTTCAAAAATGAAGCTCCTGATATGTTAGATCAGTTTAGTTTCTTTAACTTCCCGGCAGTAGAATCCGGCAAAGGCGATCCTTCTAACTTAGTTGGTACACCTGGAGATAACTATTATTCAGTTTCTACTAAGGCAGCAAACAAAGAAGCGGCAGTTGAATTCTTAAAGTATTTAACTGATTCCAAAATGGGTGAAGAGTTAATCAATATTGGTAATATTCCGCCATTTACCGGTGTTGCAGAAAAGATTGACGATCCAATTATGAAGAAAATTTATAATTCCAGTCAGGAAGCAAATCATATTCAGCTCTGGTATGATCAGACATTACCATTAGAATTGGCACAGGTTCATTTAAATACAACTCAAGCTTTATTTGGTATGGAAATAACACCAGAAGAGGCAGCCAATCAGATGGAAGAAGCAGCTCAAGAGTATTATGGTGAATAAAATAAGTAATTTAATAGGCAGAGGGGATTTAATCCTCTCTGCTCTAATTTAAGAGGTGTTCTAATTATGAATAAAAAAGAATTAATGAACAATAAATATTTTATTGCAGCTCTGTTTTTACTACCTGCCGTTATTTTTTCTCTGGTTTATTTGATTATCCCAATTCCTCTTTCAACCTATTATTCATTCTTTAAATGGGATGGTATAGGGGCAATGGAGTTTTTGGGTCTCGATAACTGGTCAAAATTGTTGAGTGATCCAATATTCTGGTCTTCGATGGCTAATAACTTTAAACTGGTTTTAATTTCACTGGTTGTGCAGATTCCCATAGCACTGTTTTTAGCTGTATTGCTGACTAGAAAAATTAAAGGAGCAAGTTTTTTTAAGACTATCTTTTTTGTGCCGATGCTTTTATCTTCAATTGCGGTAGCTTTTCTCTGGCGCTATATGTATGATCCAACTTTTGGACTAATAAATAGTTTTCTAAACCTGGTTGGGCTGGAACAGTTAACCAGGAGCTGGCTTGGAAACTCAGATATTGCTTTTTATTCAGCATCTGCCCCTATCCAGTGGAGGTTTATTCCTCTTTATATGATTATTTTTATGGCGGCTATTTCTAATATACCAAAACAGCTTTATGAAGCTGCGGAAATAGATGGAGCTAATAACTGGCAGTCATTTTTCTATGTTACTTTACCAATGCTCAGATCTACAGTTGTTAATGCATCTGTTTTAATAATTGTTGGTTCACTTAAATATTTTGCCATGATTTTTGCTTTAACCGGTGGTGGACCAAATCATGCTTCCGAATTAATGGCTACCTATCTCTATACAAAATCTTTTACAGAAATGAATATGGGCTATGGTAGTACAATATCTGTAGCATTATTTTTAGTTGCCCTTATAGTATCAGTTGTATTTTTGAATTTCAGTAAAAAAGATGTCAGGAATTAGGTGAGTGATTATGATTAATAAATTAAAACAGTTAGTTATTTATATATTTTTGTCAGTCTGGCTGCTGATTACAGGATATCCACTTGTTTTTTTGGTCCAGAACAGTTTTAAAATCAGAATGGAATTTTTTCGCAATCCAGTCTGGTCTCTGCCAGAAAAATTTACCTGGCAAAATTATATTGAGGTAATGAAATCAGGGTTCTATATTTACTTTATCAACAGTATTATAGTCTGTTTTATTTCAGTTGCAATTATTATTATAGTTTCTGCTCTGGCCAGTTACGCAATTTCCAGAATAGATTTCAAATTTAATAAAATTGTTTATATTTTATTTCTGGCAGGAATGATGATTCCAATTCATTCAACCTTAATTCCTATTTATAAGATAACACTTTCAATGGGATTATATGATAAACTTTCAGCTTTAATTGGCCCCTATGTTGCTTTTAGTCTTCCAATTTCGGTTTTTATTTTGACCGGATTTATCAATGATATTCCTTATGAACTGGAGGAAGCAGCGATTATAGATGGAGCCAGCAGGTTTAGAATTTTTAGGGATATAATTTTACCACTGGTTAAACCGGCAATTGCTACAGTTGCAATTTATAATCTCACACTGCTCTGGAACCAATTTGCCTATGCTCTTGTCTTAACTTCAAGTCCGAGCAAAAGAATTTTAACTCTCGGTTTATTTGAATTTCAGGGACAGCACGGTATTAATATTCCTTTAACTTTGACAGCTTTATTTCTTTCTGTATTACCCTTGATTCTGCTCTATGTTTTTCTACAGGAACATATTATTAAAGGAATGACAGCTGGTGCTTTAAAAGGATAAAAATAAAATATTATTAAGATAAAGAAGGAGAGATAATTAATGACGGAATTTAATTTAGATGACTATTCGCTGGAAGAAAAAGTAAATAAATTACTGGCTGAAATGACTTTAGAAGAAAAAGTTGCTCAGCTTGGTTCAATAGGACCGGATAAAATTTTAGAAAATGGCAGGTTCTCAGAAGAAAAAGCAGCTAAATATCTAAAAGATGGTATCGGTCAGATTACAAGAATAGCAGGTGCAAGTGCACTGGAACCAGAAGCTGCAGCTGAGGCGGCAAATAAGATGCAGAAATATATTGCTGAAAATACTCGTCTTGGTATTCCAGCAATTGTCCATGAAGAATGTTTGAGCGGCTATATGGGTAAAGGTGGAACTACTTTTCCTCAGTCAATAGGTGTCGCCAGCAGCTGGGAGCCGGAGTTACTGGAAAGACAGACTGATGTGATTAGAAAACAGCTGCGTTCAATTGGAGCTCATCTGGCTTTATCTCCGGTTGCTGATGTGGCAAGAGATTTACGCTGGGGTAGAGTGGAGGAAACATTTGGTGAAGATCCCTATCTGGCTGCGGAAATGGTAACATCCTATGTTAAAGGGCTGCAGGGAGATAAATTATCCGAAGGAATTGTAGCAACTTTAAAACACTTTGCCGGCCACAGCTATTCTGAAGGTGGACGCAACCATGCACCGGTAAATCTTTCTGAGCGTGAACTTAGAGAGAGCTTTTTATTCCCTTTTGAAGCAGCAATTAAAACTGTCGGTGCTGGTTCAGTAATGAATGCCTATCATGATATTGATGGAGTTCCCTGTGCCTCCTCAAGAGAGTTATTAACAAATATTTTACGAGGAGAATGGGGTTTTGACGGTGTAGTAGTTTCTGATTATTGGAGTATTAAAATGCTTTATAAAGAACATAAAGTAGCAGCTTCGATGCAGGAAGCAGGAATAAAGGCCTTAGAGGCAGGTTTAGATATAGAGCTGCCGGAAGCTGAATGCTATGGGCAAAAATTAGTTGATGCGGTTAATGAAGGACTGATTTCTGAGTCAGTAATTGACCAGTCTGTCAGACGACATCTCCGCTATAAATTTAAGGTTAATGCTTTTGATCAGCGCTATGTTGATCTTGATAAAATTGCTGATCTTTTTGAAACTGCTGAGCAGAGAGAACTGGCCCGGGAATCAGCCCGTAAATCTATGGTCTTACTGAAAAATGAAAATGACTTACTACCTCTAGCTAAAGATTTATCATCACTTGCTGTAATCGGACCTTCTGCAGACAGCACCCGTAATTTGCTTGGGGATTACGCCTACAGCGCCCATGTGGACAGTAAAGAAGATGCAGTTGAGGTTATCAGTATCTTAGCTGGAATCAGGTCTAAAATATCAGAAGAGACAAAAATTAATTATGCAGCTGGCTGCAGTATCATGGATCAGAATAGAGATGGCTTTGCTGAAGCTGTTATGGCAGCTAAGGAATCAGAGGTTGCTCTGGTTGTCGTTGGCGGTAAATCAGGTCTTTCCGGTATGGGAGAAAATGAAAACAGTGATGATGATGTAGTCGACTTTGAAGGTGGAGAATTTTTAAGTGAACTTCAGAATACAACTGATACTACAGGAGAACATCATGACCGCACATCTCTGGATCTGCCGGGAGTACAGGAAGAATTGATTAAAGAAATTGTTAAGACAGGCACACCAGTTGTGGTTGTACTTGTCAATGGTCGTCCTTTATCAATTGAATGGACAGCAGAAAATGCAGATGCAGTCTTAGAAGCCTGGTTACCGGGAGAAGAAGGTGGAAACGGGGTAGCAGATGTATTATTTGGAGAATATAATCCAGCTGGAAAACTGCCGGTTTCAATTCCTAAAAATGTTGGGCAGACTCCTATTCACTATAACCGCCGCCATATGTCACACTACCGAGATTATGTATTTACAGGCAACAGACCTCTATATCCATTTGGTTACGGTTTAAGTTATACAGATTTTGAATATTCAAATCTTAAGATTACCCCTAAAGAATTTGAGGGCAATAAAACAATTACAATTAAGGCAGATATTAAAAACACAGGTCAGCTTGCTGGAGCAGAAGTAGTACAGCTCTATATCCACGATCGAATTGCTTCTTTAACCAGACCGATTAAATCTCTTAAAGGTTTTAAAAGAGTTGAGTTAAAAGCAGGAGAGACTAAAACTGTTGAATTCAAATTAAAAACAGAACAGCTCGCATTTTATGATAAGGATATGAATCTTGTAGTTGAGCCAGGAGAATTTGAGCTAATGCTCGGCAGTTCTTCTATAGATATTAGGCTTGAAGATGTGGTTGAACTAAAAGGAGATAAGGTGGAATTGACTGCAGAAAGAGAATATTTTACAGAGGTTGAAGTAAGTAATTAAAAATAACTCTAATTTATTGCAGGAATTTTAAAAATTGTATAGAATCTATATATTAGAGACTTAATTTATAACTTAAATTAAAACTTGAATTAATTTCTAAGATTTTAGGAGGAGGGATAAATTATATTTAAAAAATGACGGTTAAGTGTAATCTGTTTTTAATTTTATCAAAAATTTAAGGGGGATTAATTTAATGCGAAAAAGTATTATTATTTCAACATTAGTAGCGGTATTATTATTTTTAGGATCTTTTGGAGTAATGGCCCAGGATGGTATTACAATTGGATTGTCAATGGATAATTTGAGACTGGAAAGATGGCAGCATGATCGTGATATTTTTGTAAATAAGGCAGAAGAAATGGGAGCAGAGGTATTAGTTCAATCTGCTAATGGAGATGACACAGTTCAATTATCACAGGCAGAAAATTTAATTACCCAGGGAATTGATGTTTTAGTAGTTGTTCCTCATAATGGTAAGGTGATGGGAAGTATAGTTAGAGAAGCCCATGCAAATAATGTACCTGTACTTGCCTATGATAGAATGTTAATGGATAGTAAAGTAGATTATTATCTCTCTTTTGATAATGTTCGTGTAGGTGAATTACAGGCAGAATTTTTAGTTGATAAACAGCCTACAGGAAATTACTTTTTACTTGGAGGTTCTCCAACCGATAATAATGCTAAACTTTTCCGTCAGGGACAGATGAATATTTTACAGCCTTATATTGATCAGGGCAAAATAAATATTGTTGGTGATCAGTGGGCAAAAGACTGGTTACCACAGGAAGCATTAGGTATTGTAGAAAATGCTCTGACAGCTAATAATAATGATATTGATGTTATTGTTGCTTCTAATGATAGTACTGCCGGTGGAGCAATTCAAGCTCTTGAAGAGCAGGGTTTAGCCGGAGAAGTTTTAGTTTCTGGTCAGGATGCTGACCTTGCGGCCTGTCAGAGAATTGTTGAAGGTACTCAAACAATGACAATTTATAAACCAATTCAGGATTTAGCTAGTAGAGGTGCAGAAATAGCAGTTAATATGGCCCAGGGTAAAGAAATAGACACAAATGGTGCAATTAATAATGGTGAATATGATGTACCATCAGTTTTATTAACACCGATTCAGGTTCATAAAGGGAATATGGTGGATACAGTTATAGAAGATGGATTCCACGAAATGGAAGAAGTATATAAAAATGTACCAAAATCTGAATGGCCTGAACAGTAATCTTAAAAAAGGGGCGATTATTTGCCCCTTTTTCTTTTCTTAATGAAAGGAGTTGAACAATTTGGAAGAAGTTTTGCTGGAAACTAAGGATATCATTAAAGATTTTCCGGGTGTTAGAGCTTTAGATAAAGTATCTTTTCAGGTGAAAAGCAATCAAATTCATGCCCTCTGTGGAGAAAATGGAGCTGGTAAATCAACTTTAATTAAAGTTCTCAGCGGTGTTTATCCAAATGGAAGTTATGAAGGTCAAATTTTTATTGAAGGAGAAGAAAAAAAATTCGAAAATATTCATCAGGCTGAAGAAAATGGAATTGCTGTCATTCATCAGGAATTGACACTTTTTGAAGAAATGAATGTAGCAGAGAATATTTTTATGGGTAATGAAATTTCGCATAATGGATATATTGACTGGAATGAAATGTATGACCAAACAAACAAGTGGCTTAAAAAAATGAAACTGGAGGGAGTTAAACCAACAACTAAAGTTGGTGAGCTTGGAGTTGGTAAACAGCAGTTAATTGAAATCGCGAAAGCGCTGGCCAAAAATTCTAGACTTTTAATTCTGGATGAACCGACTGCATCTTTAACAGACAATGAAGTTGAGTTGTTAATGAAAATTTTAAGTGATTTAAAAAACGAAGGAGTTACTTGTATTTATATTTCTCATAAGTTAAATGAGGTTTTTGAGATTGCTGATTATATATCTGTTTTAAGAGATGGAGAATACATTGGCGGAGATCTGAAAGATAATTTAAACGAAAGAGAAGTAGTTAAAATGATGGTTGGCCGCTCAATTGAGCAGATGTTTCCTGATAGAAAATATAAAGCAGGTAAAGAAATTTTAAAAGTTGACAGTTTAGATTTAAAAAATTATGAAGGTGAACAAATTTTAGAAAACATTTCTTTTGAACTGGCAGAAGGAGAAATCTTAGGAATCTTTGGATTGATTGGAGCTGGGAGAACTGAAATAGCTAATACACTTTTTGGTTATCTTCCTGGTAGTAAAAAAGGGGATATATATTTAGATCAGGAAAAAGTAGATATAAAGTCGCCAAAAGAAGCTCTCCACAAAGGAATTGCGCTAATTTCGGAAGATAGAAAAAGATTTGGTATTATTCCTCCAATGAGCGTTAAAGAAAATATATCAATTTCATTTTTAGACAAATTTAAAAACCTGTTAGTTGTTGATGAAAATAAAGAGATTGCAAATGTGACTGAACTGGTTGAACAATTAAATGTTAAAACAGCATCTCTTAATACTAAAATTGTTAATTTGAGTGGAGGAAATCAGCAGAAGGCTATTTTAGCTAAAAATCTTGTTGAAACTCCTAGAGTTTTAATAATGGATGAACCAACAAGAGGAATTGATGTTGGGGCAAAACAGGAAATTTACGAATTAATGAATAAATTTGCTGAAGATAAAATGGGAATTATTATGATTTCATCTGAGCTTCCTGAAATATTAGGTATGAGCGACAGAATTTTAGTAATGCATGAAGGTAAGATTACCAAAGAATTTGATAATAGAAATAAAGATATTAGTCAAGAAGATATTATGGTTTATGCTACAGGAGGGAAAATAGATGGCTGATACGAAAAAAATTAAATTTGACTTAAGAACTTATATGATGATTATTGCCTTAGTTTCAATCTGGATTATATTTTCCTTTACAACGGGAGGAGATTTTTTAACTGCAAGAAACATTTCCAATCTATTTAGACAGTCTGTCTTTACTTCTATGTTGGCTATTGGAATGGTCATGGTCATAATAATGGGTCATATTGACCTTTCAGTTGGATCTCTGGTGGGTTTAACAGGTGGAGTAGTAGCGATTTTAGATGTCTGGCAGGGAATGAATCCTATAATGTCTATTGGTATTACGCTGTTATTAGGGCTGATTTTAGGGTTGTGGAATGGTTGGTGGACTGCTTATGGAAATGTTCCTTCATTTATTGTTACCCTTGGGGGTCTTTTAATATTTAGAGGTGTCTTAGTTGGAATAACTGGTGGAACAACTATTGGCCCAATGAGTGACCTGTTTTATTATTTTGGTAAGGGATATCTTTCAGATACAATTGGAATAATCTTTGCAGTTTTAGTAGGTTTAGCAATTATAATTATTCAGCTCAAGTCAAGAAGAGATAAATTAAAATATGATTTTGAAGTACTGCCTTTGAAGTTTGAAATTCTGAAAATAGTTGTTTCAGTTGCTTTATTAGTTACCTTTATTCTGATTTTTAATGCCTATCGGGGGATACCAATTCCCTTAATGGTTTTAACAGTTTTTCTAGCTATTTTTACATTTATAACTAATAAAACAACTTTTGGCCGCTATATTTATGCAATTGGTGGAAATAGTGATGCTGCCAAGTTATCTGGTATAGATATTAAAAAAATAACTTTAACTGTCTTTATGCTCAATGGTTTGATGGCAGCAATTGGTGGAATATTTTTGACATCTCGTTTGAGTGCTGCTTCAGTTGCAGCAGGAAATAGTGCGGAACTTGATGCTATTGCTTCCTGTGTAATTGGTGGAGCCAGTTTAGCTGGTGGTATCGGAAAAGTAGGTGGTGCTGTAGTTGGTGCCATTGTTATGGCCAGTCTTGATAATGGAATGAGTTTAATGAATGTTGAAAATTTCTGGCAGTCAATAATTAAAGGTCTAATATTAATTCTAGCTGTCTGGGTTGATATTTATACTAAAAATAAGAAATCTGCTGCTTAATAAAAAAGATTAAAAAAAAGCAGGAATTTTTTGTTCGGCCTTGAATATTATAAACTAGAGAGTTAATTTAAAACTTAAATTAATACTTGAATTAATATTGATGTTAATGTTTCAGACTTATATTTTCTTACAAAATGGAGGTAATCAAATTATGAAAAATGTTTTTAAAGATTTTAAAAAGGTAAAATATGAAGGACCAGAATCAGATAATCCAATGGCATTTAAGTATTATAACCCGGAAGAAAAAATTGCGGGCAAAACAATGGAAGAACACTTAAGATTCTCAATCGCTTACTGGCATACATTTGCGGATACAGGTGAAGATCCATTTGGTGCTGGGACCAGAGTTTACCCTTGGGCAGATATTAGTGATCCTTTAGAAAGAGCAAAGGCCAAAGTTGAAGGAGCCTTTACCTTTATGGATAAGCTGGGAGCTCCATATTTCTGCTTCCATGATCGTGATGTAGCTCCTGAAGGAAAAACAGTTGCTGAAAGCTACAAAAATTTAGATACTATCGTTGATTTAATTGAAGAGAAGATGAACGAAACAGGTATAAAGCTGCTCTGGGGAACAGCTAATATGTTTACCAATCCTCGTTTTATGAATGGTGCTTCTACTTCTCCTAATGCAGATGTATTTGCCTTTGCTGCCGCTCAGGTTAAAAAGGCTATGGAAGTAACCAAAAAACTTGGTGGTCAAAACTATGTATTCTGGGGTGGTCGTGAAGGTTATGAAACACTTTTAAATACAAATATGGCCCTGGAACAAGATAATTTGGCCCGTTTTTTAGAAATGGCTGTAGAATATAAAGAAAAAATTGGTTTTGATGGTCAGCTATTGATTGAACCAAAACCCAAAGAGCCAACTAAGCATCAGTATGATTTTGATGCAGCAAATGTGATTGCCTTCTTAAGAAAATATGATTTAGATGAGCACTTTAAAGTTAATCTGGAGGCAAATCATGCAACCCTGGCTGGACATACCTTTGAGCATGAGCTTCACTATGCTAGAATTAATGATATGCTGGGAAGTGTAGATGCAAATCAGGGTGATTTATTACTCGGCTGGGATACAGACCAGTTCCCAACTAATATTTATACAACAACTCTTGCTATGTATGAAATACTTAAAAATAATGGTCTGGGTAAAGGGGGCCTCAATTTTGATGCTAAAGTTCGCCGTCCTTCCTTCAAAATGAAAGATTTATTCTATGGTCATATTGCTGGAATGGATGCCTTTGCTAAGGGCTTAAAAATTGCCAATAAATTATTAGAAGATAAAGTATTAGAAGATTTTGTGGCTGAAAGATATGCAAGTTATGAAAGTGGAATTGGTAAGAAGATTGTAAATAAAGAGGTTGGTCTGGAAGAATTAGCTGAATACGCTATTGAACTTGGTGAAGTTGAAAATTATTCCGGACATCAGGAAATGCTGGAAGCGAAACTGAATCAGTATATTTTAAATAATTAAATATAAATATTTACCTGCTAAAAGCTGAGTGGACGGTTATTTAATCGTCCACTCCCAATTAAGTTTATTTCTAAAAAAATAAACTAAGATTCAAAAAATTTTAAATATCAAGAAAATATTTATCATTTCCTATTGAAATCTGATAATTTTTTTAGTATAATTAAATAAACCGGTTTCGAAGGAAGTGACAAAATGGTTACAATCAATGATATTGCCAAAAAGGCAAAAGTGTCTAAGTCAACAGTTTCTAAAGTAATTAATAATTACTCAGGTGTTGGTGATGATACTAAAGAAAAAGTTTTAAAAATCATGAAAGAAAATAACTACTGGCCCAATTCAGTGGCCAGAAGTCTCTCAACAAAAAAATCGTACACAATTGGTATATTTGGTCCTCAAATTTTAAATAACTTCTTCTTTAGAGAAGTTTTTGAAGGTATAGAGGCTGTAATGGGAGATAAGGGTTATGATCTTTTATATTTTACCAATAAACAGTGGGATGAATCCTGGGTTGACTACAGCTATAAAGAAAAATGTGAAAACAGAAATGTTGATGGCGTAATAATGATGGGTTATGGTAAGGTTAATATAGCTCAGTTTGATCGGCTTTTAAAATCGGATATACCATCTGTTTTTATTGACCTGGATTTGGTTGGTTCTAATACTTCCTATGTAACTTCTGATAATACCGGTGGAGCCCGAAAAGCGGTAGAATATCTAGCTGAATTAGGTCATAAAAAAATTGCAATGATTAGGGGATTAAATGGTTTTAAAGTTTCTACAGATAGATTTGTTGGTTTTCAGCAGGCTATCAAAGCTCTCAATCTCCCCTATAATTCAGAATGGATGTTTGACGGCGATTATAGTATGGAAACCGGCTATCAATCAATGAAAAGAATTCTTAATTTAGATGAAAAGCCAACTGCTGTATTTGCAGAGGATTTAATTGCTATTGGTGCAATTAAAGCTATTCGCCAGGCAGGTTTAAATGTACCAGATGATTACTCAATTATTGGTTTTGATAGCATAGAGATAGGAAGACATTATCATCTGACTACTATTGCTCAGGATCAGATTGGTTTAGGAGAAGCTGCCTCAAAACTTCTTTTAAATATTATTAATAAGAAATCATTTTCGCCAATCATTTTACCGACTAGACTGATTATTGGAGAGACATGCAGAAAGGTATAATAATTTTTAGATAAATATAAACCGGTTTCTAAATAAAAATTAGGTATATTTTTTTAATATTCAAATTTTAAACCGGTTTCTAAAAGGTAAAGGAGGAAACTATTTGGAAGAAAAGGGTGCTTTTTATTCCGGTGATTATCAGAATTTACTGAAGCAATATGGTTATAGTGAAAAAGAAATTGAAGTTAAGATCAATAAGACCTGGGATTCTCTATTTTTTGCTGATGATTTAAAATTTTATCATCAAACTGACGAAAATATGGCCTATATTACTGATACAGGTAATAACGATGTTAGAACTGAAGGTATGTCTTATGGGATGATGGCAGCAGTGCAGCTGGATAAAAAAGAAGTTTTTGATAGACTCTGGCGTTGGACCAAAAAATATATGTATCAGACAGCTGGCAAATATAAGGGATATTTTGCCTGGTCCTGTGATCTTAAAGGAAATAAAAATTCTCAGGGACCTGCTCCAGATGGGGAAGAGTATTTTGCAATGGCATTACTTTTTGCATCGAGAAGATGGGGAGATGGCAAAGGAGATTTAAACTATTCAAAACAGGCAAAAGAAATTTTGCATGAGGTTATTCATAAAGGAGAGAATTCGCCTGGTGATCCGATGTGGAATTCGGATAATTATTTAATTAAGTTTATTCCGGAAGTCGAGTTTTCAGATCCATCCTATCATTTGCCACATTTTTATGAACTTTTTGCTCAATGGGGAAATGAAGAAGATCGAATTTTTTGGGAAAAGGCTGCTAAAGCAAGTCGTAATTATTTAAAGCAATCTTGTCATTTAGAAACCGGTTTATCAGCGGAATATGCGGAATATGACGGATCACCTCGTTTTGAAGAGGGCCATGGAGATTTTTACAGTGATGCTTATCGAGTTGCTTTTAATATTGGAGTTGATTCACTCTGGTTCAATAAGGATCCCTGGCAGAGGAAGGAAGCTTATAATCTGCAGAAGTTCTTTTTTGATAAAGATGAATATACAAAATACTCTATAGATGGTAAAGAACTGGAAAAACCAGATTACTTACATTATCTGGGCCTTAAAGCTGCCAATGCTGCAGTATCACTGGCTGGAAAAAATAAATTTACAGAAAAATATATAAAAGACTTCTGGGAAGCTGAGCTGAGAAGAGATGAGCGCCGCTATTATGATAATTTTCTGTATTTATTTGCTTTACTTGCATTGAGCGGTAATTTTAAAATTTATTAGTACAAATGATTCTTAATTTTCGGATAAAATTGATTCAATTTTATCAATATACATCAAAATTATAAGGAGGGTTTATTTTGAAGAAGGGTTTAAGTATTTTAATTTTAATGTTGGTTCTGGCTTTAGCTTTTACCACTGTAACAGCAGCTCAGGATGATCTAAAGGAATTTGATGTTTTTATTTCTGTTTCCTTACCTGATTATTCTGGCTCATCCATTGTTGGTGACATAATCCAAAAAGAGACAGGAGTTAAATTAAACAGAGAGTATCTTGTTGGAGATTTAGAGCAAAAAGTTGGTTTAATGATTGCCAGTCAGGATTATCCTGATATGCTAGTAGCAGCTCATTTTACTGACAAATTTGTTGAGGCTGGTGCTTTAATTCCTCTTGAGGATTTAATTGATAAACATGCACCAAACATTAAGAAATATTATTCCAAGCATTTGGATGCCTTAAGAAAAGACGATGGACATATCTATTATCTCCCTCAATTAGCTATTCCTTTTGAACCAGCAGAAAGGAGATATCCATCAGTAGGATTTTTCATTAACAAAAGAGTACTGGAAGCAAATGATTACCCGGTAATTAAATCATTTGATCAGTATTTTGAGTTAATTGAGAATTATCAGAAAGAACATCCTGAGTATAAGGGACAAAAAACAATTGGATATACAACTTTATTTGATGGCTGGCGAAGATTTGCTACTACCAATGGTCCGATGCACTTAATGGGTTATCCAAATGAAGGTGGATTTGTACCTGTTAAAGAAGGTGGCGAATATGTAGTCCGTCCCTATTATGGCAGTAATGTAGAAAAATATTATTATAAAAAATTAAATGAAATGTATAATAAAGGTGTTGTAGATAAAGAAGCCTTTGTTTCTAATTTTGATCAGTATTTAGAAAAGATAAGTTCTGGCCGAGTTTTAGGAACAATTAACCAGTACTGGCAGGTTCAGCAGGCTCAAGAAGTTTTAATTAATGAAGATCCAGACAGCATTATGGTGCCTTTCCCTGTAACTTATGATCCAATTGTTGAAGAACATGTAAGAGACAAACCATATGTTCAGACTACACAGGGTATGGGAATTACAACAGCCTGTGAAGATCCAGTAGCAGCTATTAAATATCTAGATTACCTTGTTAGTTTGGATACACAGCGCTTAATTCAGTGGGGTATTGAAGGTGAACATTATCAGGTAGATGAAGATGGCATGTTCTACAGAACTGAAGAGCAACTGAAAATGTTCCAGGATCCAACCTGGGTTAGAGATGTATTTGGACGTCATTATTTCTATAATGCCTTTCCAAGTTTAACTGGTCTTGGTCCTGATGGAAACAGTTTTATGCCTAGCAGACAGCCCAGTGCAATTTATGCAAATAGTTCGGAAGCCGAAAAAGAGGTAATGGATGCCTATGGTGTTAAATCATTTACTGGTCTTTATAATAAGCCATTTGAAGACAGAAAGTATTTCCCACTCTGGACAATTACCTTACCTACAAACTCTAAAGCACAGATTGAATCAACAAGAATGACCGATGCTTTAGTGCAGCATATTCCGACTCTGGTAATGGATTCAACAGAGAAATTTGAAACTAACTGGGATGCCTATACTAAGCAGATTAACGGTCTAATGGATGCCCAAATTGAGCACTATCAAAAACAAATTGATTGGAGAATGGAGAACTGGTAAAACTAGTTTATAATCCTATCATTAATAATCGGAGCAGGGAGTTAAACTTCCTGCTCCTAAATAAAAATTTTCTTATTTTTGTTTAATTAGCTATTTCTTTAAGGAGGAATATTTGTGAAGAAAAGTGGAGATACTTTCTGGCAGAAACTCTGGAAGCAGAAAGCTTTAGTTTTAATGTCACTTCCATTTATAATTTATGTTATCATTTTTAAATATGTACCATTATGGGGCTGGTTAATGGCCTTTCAGAACTATTGGCCTGGAAATTCATTTTTCAATCAGACCTGGGTTGGTTTAGAAAACTTTAGATTATTATTAACTGATCCTGTATTTTTTGAGGTATTAAGAAATACTCTTGCTATGAGCTTGATTAAGCTTTTATCAGGAATGTTTTTTTCAATTTTACTGGCGCTGGTTTTAAATGAAGTTCGTTTTGCTAAATTCAAAAAAATTACTCAGACTATTTCTTATTTACCCCATTTTATTTCCTGGGTTGTAGGAGCTAATCTGGTTATGAATGCTCTTTCCACTGATGGTGGAATTGTAAATGATGTTTTATTAAATCTAGGAATTATAGATTCTCCGATTATGTTTATGGGAATCCCTAAACTTTTCTGGTGGATAGTTGGTGCCTCTCATGTCTGGAAAACTGTTGGATTTGGTGCGATTTTATATCTAGCCTCGATTGTTTCAATTAGTCCCAGTTTATATGAGGCTGCAGTTATTGACGGTGCGAGTAGATTACAGCGAATTAGATATATTACTCTACCGGCTTTAAAACCTGTTATCATAATTTTATTAATTATAAATGTAGGCCGTTTAATGAATATGGGCTTTCAACAGATTTATCTGCTCAGTAATGGAAGAGTAATTGAGTACTCCAGGATTTTTAGAATCTTTGAGCTTGATTATGGATTGAAAATGATGCGTTATTCTTTTGCTACAACGGCAGGTATATTTAGAAGCTTAGTCAGTATTGTTTTAGTTTTTAGTGCCAATCAAATAGCTAAAATGATGGGAGAAGAAAGATTAATTTAAAAAGGAGGAATAGATTCTTATGCTCAGAGCAAAAAAAAGAGGCTGGGATGATATTTTATTAGATTTATTTGTTTATACATTTTTGATAGCTTTGATTATTGTAACCCTGTATCCGTTTTTAAATACATTTGCAATTTCTCTTAATGAAGGTAGAGACAGTATCAAAGGTGGGATTTATCTCTGGCCGCGTGAATTTACAACTTTTAATTATGAATCATTATTGACTGATCCTCAGATTTTCCATGCAGCAGGAGTTTCAATTGCAAGAACTGTTTTGACAACAGTTTTCGGAACTTTTTTAACCGCAATGCTGGCTTATGTAATCAGTCGTAAGGATTTTGTCTTAAGGAAATTTATCACCTTTATTTATGTCTTAACAATGTATGTTCAAGGTGGTTTGATACCAACTTACTTCCTTTACCAGCGCCTTGGATTAACCAATAACTTCTGGGTTTATGTACTGCCTGGACTGGTAGCAGCCTTTAACTTAATTATTGTTAGAACATATATCAATGGTTTACCAGAAAGTTTAATAGAATCAGCTAAAATTGATGGAGCTTCAGAGTTTACTATTTTCTTAAAAATTATTATGCCTTTAAGTAAACCTGTGCTGGCAACAATTGCAATTTTTACAGCAGTTTATCACTGGAGTGCCTGGTGGGATGTTTTTCTCTATAACTCATCCAATCCAGCCCTTTCAACCCTGCAGTATGAGTTAATGAAAGTATTAGCGAGTGCCAATTCAATGTCTGGCTCAATGCAGCAGGCTTTATCAAACTCAGCTCAAGCCGCCCAGATTACCCCACGGGCAATTAGAGCTACCATGACTATTATTGTTACTGTTCCAATAGCCGTAGTTTATCCATTTCTACAGCGGTACTTTGTTCATGGCTTAACCCTTGGTGGAGTCAAAGAGTAATAACTGCTTAAAGTTCAATATTTTCTTAACAACTTAAGAGAAAGCTTATAAGGGATATTTTAAAAATAATCTTTTAGGAGTTTTCTCTTTTTATATATAAAAATAGTGCGAAGATTATGTTAAGAAAGAATTTTAATTAAATAGGGGGAGTATAATGATTTTACAAAAGAAAAGTACAGTAAACATGATTTTATTAACAGCTTTAATAGTTATTTTTGCTACATTTTTTTCGGCTTCAGTAGCTGCCGAAGTAGTCTATCAAACTGATTTTGAAGATGGCGCTGGTAACTGGCAGCCCCGAGGTGAGGGTGTTGAGCTAGAAGTTGTTGATTCAACAGCAGTCAGTGGCAGCCAGAGTCTGCTGATTAAAGGCAGATCTCAAAATTGGAATGGACCCAGTCTGAATATTGATGAATTTGTTGAAGGAAACAAAGAATATAATTTTTCAATGATGGTTAAACTTGTGGAAGGTTCTGAGAACTCAACAATTACTTTAAGTACAGAAAATAATAAGGATGGCAGCAATTCCTGGGATAATGTTACCAGTGTTGAAGCTTCTGCCTCTGATTGGGTTGAACTGAATGGAAATTATACTATTAATTCCGGTATGGACAGAATTACCCTGTATGCGGAATCAGCTAATGCCGAATTAGAATTTTTAATTGACGATCTTGTTATTAAAAAGGAAGGTGAAATCGTGCAGAAAATGGAAGCAGATATTCCTTCTCTAAAAGCGGCTTATGCAGATCATTTTAAGATTGGAGCAGCCATTGAGCCCTATCAGCTAGAAGGAGAACATGGCAAAATTTTAAAAAAGCATTTTAACAGTCTAACTGCAGAAAATGTAATGAAACCAGAGACAGTTCAGCCAGAAGAAGGCGAATTTAATTTTACTGGTGGGGATAAGATTCGTGAATTTACTAAAGAAAATGAGATGGTAATGAGAGGTCATACCTTAGTCTGGCACAGTCAGGTTCCCGACTGGTTTTTTGAAGATGAAGAGGGAGAATTAGTTTCTAAGGAAGTTCTCTTAGATAGAATGAGAAAGCATATTGAAAAAACAATGGAGCATTATAAGGGTGATATCGATAGCTGGGATGTTGTAAATGAAGCGATTGATCCTGCTTCAACTGAAACCAATGGACTCAGAAATAGTAAGTGGTATCAAATAGCGGGAATTGATTATATTAAAGAAGCCTTCATCCATGCTAATAAAATTGACCCGGAGGCAAAACTATATATCAATGATTACAGTCTTTTATCAGATCCGGCTAAAAGAGATATTATGTACAGAGTTGTTAAAGAGCTGCTGGCAGAAGATATTCCGGTTGATGGAATTGGAATGCAGGGCCACATTAATATTGAATCACCTTCAATTGCTACAATGGAGAAGACTTTAGACAAATTTGCTTCTCTGGGAGTGGATCTCCAGATAACTGAGCTAGACCTAAGTGTCTATACAAATAATAGTCAGAGTTATGACAGCTTTAGTGAGGAGCTAGCTGTTAAGCAGGGACACCGCTACCGTGAGATTTTTAATCTCTTTAAACAGTATTCTGATTCAATTACTAATGTTACTCTCTGGGGAATTGCAGATGACCACACCTGGTTAACAGGTTTCCCGGTAGAAAGAAATAACTGGCCGCTTTTATTTGACCAGTCATTAAAAGCCAAACCAGCTTTCTGGGGAGTTGTTAATCCAGATAGACTACCTGTAATCACCAAAGAATTCGATATTTCTCAAGGAAGCCCAGAGATTGATGCTGAAAGTGATTTGATCTGGCAGAATAGCGGAGACACTTTGGATTTAGAAGAAAATGAATATCTTGGTGGAGAAGTTAAGTTGAGCTGGGATGAAAACAATATTTATCTTTATGCTCAGATTGAAGATGAGAGTAAAAATGCTGAAGATGCTCTAGAAATATTTGTAGATGAAGCAAATGCAAAAACTGCTGATTCTGAAGCAATAAAACATTACCAGATTAAAAGAAGTGGAGAATCCAATTTAAAAACTGCAGCAGTAGAAAAAGATAATTCGTATTTGATTGAAGCAGTTATACCGGTAGAAAGTCGGAATTTAAAGGTTGGAGATCAAGTTGGATTTGATCTTAAAATTAATGATGCAGAATCTGAAACCTCTATTATCTGGAATGACTTTACTAAAAAGCAGACTGAAAGTGCAGAGAATTATGGGACTTTAAATTTAAAAGAAGAACCAGTAATTACAGAAGCAGTTTACGGTCAAGCAGAAATTGATGCGGAAATGGATGAGAGCTGGGAGAAGGCCAATACAATCAAAACGGAGAAAATAATTTCCGGTGAAAATCCAGCTACTGCTGAAGTTAAGACTATGTGGGATGAAAATACTTTATACATCTTTGCAGAAGTAAAAGATTCAGCGCTCAGCCTGGCTGGTGAGCAGGTACACGAAGAGGATTCTGTTGAGATATTTGTCGACGAAAATAATGATAAAAGTACTGAATATCAGTCAGATGATACTCAGTATAGAATTAACTATTTAAATCAGCAGTCATTTAACCCAGAGCGAGAAGGCCTGAAAACAGCTACCCGAGTAACTGAAACCGGCTATATTGTCGAAGCTGCTGTTCCTTTTGTGGAAATCACTGCCGAAGAAGGTCAAATTATCGGTTTTGATTTTCAGGTAAATGATGACGGAAATGGTGATGGCACTAGAGATGGAGTAGCTATCTGGAATGATCAGAGTGGAGAAGGCTGGAGAAACATGTCCGGACTTGGAAACCTGATTTTTGTGAAATAGCTTAGTGTTGTTATAATATTCACTTGTACCCGGTCCAAAAAAGACGTTTTGGACCGGGTACAAATATGTAATATAATAGATATAAAAGGAGGGGTTTCAGCATGAAAAAAGTTCAGCTTGGAAAGACAGGGCTTCAGGTCAGTCAGATGGGTTTAGGCTGTTTATACTTTGGTGCCAGAGACAGTAAAGAGAAATCCTTTAGAAGAATGGATCAGTATCTTGCTGCTGGAGGAAACTTTTTGGACACCGCCAATATGTATTCTCACTGGATAAGTGACCAGACTCAGGGTGGAGAAAGTGAAAAAATGATCGGTAAATGGCTTAAGGAAAGAAATAATAGAGAGGATGTAATCATTGCTTCTAAAGTTGGTTTTCCCTATCCCGGCACTGAATACGGAACCAGTAAAAAACAGATAAAAGAAGAGTGTCATAAAAGTTTAGAAAGACTGGGTACTGATTATATTGACTTATATTATGCTCACACTGATGACTTCAATACTCCCCTGGAAGAAACTCTGGAAGCTTTTAATGAATTAATTACTGAGGGCAAGGTTAGAGCAATTGGAGCCAGTAATTTTAAGGCCTGGCGTCTGGAAAGAGCACGCCAGATTGCAAAGCAAAATCACTGGCAGAGTTATAGCGCTATCCAGCAGCGTTATTCCTACTTGAGGCCCAAAAGTGGCTGGGATTTTGGAGATCAGGTGGCAGCAAACCAGGATTTATTTGAATTTGTAGAAGATACAGGTATTTCTTTAGTAGCTTATTCTCCACTGCTGCAGGGAGCTTATACAAACCCGAATAAAGAATTTAAAGAGCAGTATCAGGGTCCGGATACCGATAAAAGGCTGGCAGTTTTAGATGAAATTGCTGCCGAAACAGGAGCAACCCGCAATCAGCTTGTCTATTACTGGTTGATGAATAGAAAGCCAAATGCTATTCCCCTGATTGCAGCAACTACAGATGAGCAGTTTAAAGAAGCTCTAGGCAGCCTGGAACTTGAATTAAGTGAAGATATGTTAAGAGCAATGACTGAAGCAAAATTTTAATAAATATTAAATTGGCAGGGTAGTTTTCTACCCTGCTCTTAATACATAAACTTAAGGAGTATAAATAGATGCAGAATATAAATTTAAAATTACCTTCTTTAATTAATGATGGTATGGTCTTACAGCAAAATGAAGAAATTAAAATCTGGGGCTGGACTCTGCCTCAGGAGGAAGTTAAAGTTATTTTTAAGGAAGAAGAATATCTGACAGCAGCAAATGCTGAGGGGGAATGGTCTCTGTTTTTACCGGCTCAAAAAGCTGGTGGCCCTTTTGAAATGAAAATTATTGCTGCTGCAGAAGAAATTACCGTCAGTGATATTTTAATCGGCGAAGTCTGGCTCTGTTCAGGTCAGTCAAATATGGAACTACCGATGCAGCGGGTTAAAGATCGCTATGCTGAGGAAATAGCAGCGGCAGGAAATGATCAAATTAGAGAGTTTAAACTGCCAATCACTTATAATTTTAAAGATGAAAATAAAGATATTAAGGAAGCCAGCTGGAAAAAAGTTTCTCAGAACACTATCAGCGACTTTTCAGCTTTAGCTTATTTCTTTGCCAAAAAGTTAAATAAAAAATATGAAGTTCCAGTGGGCATTTTAAATGCAAGTGTAGGTGGTTCACCTGTTGAAGCCTGGATGAGCAGAAAGTCACTGGCAGAATATCCGGAATATTTAAAAGTAGCAGCTGAATTTGCTCAGCCAGAAAAGATTAAAGAAGCAGAAGCACATAATCTTGAGGTTAATAAAGAATGGGCTAAATTAGTTTATGAAAATGATAGGGGCTTAAATAACAAGCCACCATATTTTGACCCGGATTATAATGACTCTGACTGGCAGACAGTTAGGATTCCAACTAAATTTGACCGGCTCAACTTTGCCAACAAAAATGGTGTTGTCTGGTTTAGAAAAGAAATTGAATTGATTAAAGCTGAGGCAGAAAATGAAGCTCGACTCTGGCTGGGGAGGATTGTAGATGCAGATACAGCCTATGTTAATGGTAAAAGAGTAGGAGCAGTAACCTACAAATATCCCCCCCGCAAATATAAGCTTAAAAAAGGGGTTTTAAAGGCTGGCAAGAATTTAATAGCAGTCAGAGTTGTTGTTAATGACGGTCAGGGAGAATTTGTAGCCGATAAACCATATAAGCTTTTTATCGGAGAGAATGAAATAGATCTGAAGGGTGAATGGAAATATAAAATTGCTGCTGTGATTGAAGAAGATAAAAAAGAAGAAATTTTTATTCAGTGGCAGCCTACCGGTTTATTTAATGCAATGATTGCTCCACTGCTTAATTATAAGATAAAAGGAGTCTGCTGGTATCAGGGTGAATCAAATACCGGCCGGGAAGAAGAGTATAAAGATTTATTCAAAAAAATGATTAGATTATGGCGAAAAAGATTTAATCAAGAAGAACTTCCTTTTATTTATGCCCAACTGCCAAACTTTGAGCCACCTGAGGAAAATGAAAGAGAAATCTGGGCAGCTTTCCGTAATGCACAGCGTGATGCTTTAAAGCTTGAAAATACTGCAATGACTGTTAACCTTGACTTAGGAGAGTGGAATGATCTTCATCCTCTAAATAAAAAAGATGTGGCTCACAGATTTTATTTAGCAGCCCGCAAACTGGTCTATGGAGAAGATGTGGTCTATAGTGGTCCGGAATTAAAAAAGTTAACTAAAAAAGAGAGCCAATTAATTTTGGAATTCAATAATCTTGCTGGAGGCTTAAAAGTTAAAGGTGAGCAGTTAAAGGGCTTTGAACTGGCAGCAGCAGATGAAAAATTTAAAACAGTAAAAGCAAAATTAAATAATAATCAGATTATTATCGATATTAAAGAAGTAGAGCACCCTAAATATCTCCGCTATGCCTGGAAGGATAATCCCAGCGAAGCCAATTTATATAATCAGCTAGATTTGCCAGCAGGCACTTTTTTAGAAAAGCTATAAAAATATTTGTTAATTGTTTGACAATTCTAAACTGGTATGTTAGTATTATTAATATACTGATTGGCGGTGAGTTTATGAATTTAGCTAAACATGATGAATACAAAAATTTAAATATGAAAGACTATGTCTATAATGTTTTGAAGGAAAATATTATGAACCTTTCTTTGAAGCCTGGAACACCTCTGCGCAAAAAAGAGATAGCAAAAGAGTTTGGAGTCAGCCGGACTCCAATTCGGGAAGCTTTTGTAAAGTTAAAAGAAGAAGGTTTAATTGATGTTTATCCACAGAAAGGTACTTTTGTCTCATATATAGATTTAGACAAGGTACAGGAAGCCAAATTTATGCGGGAAGCTCTAGAAATCAAAATAGTTGAACTTGCCTGTGATATTTTTCCAGAGGAAAAAATGTTTGATTTAGAAGCAAATTTACAGATTCAAAAGGTAAGTTTAAAACAAAATAATTATCAAAAACTTTTTGAATATGACAATGAGTTTCACGAGATGCTATTTGCCGGCTGCAATATGGCCAATATCTGGACAGCAATTGAACAGCTGAGTACTCATCTTAACAGAATGAGAATGCTTAGTTTGTCAGCTGACTTTAACCGATCAGATGTAATAGGAGATCACCAGCAAATTATTAATGCAATTGAGAGCAGAGATCCCAAGCAGGCTAAAAAGACGATGGAGTCTCATATCAGCCGAATTCAATTTGATCAGGAAAAATTAAAAAGAGATTATCCTGATTATTTTGTTTAAAAGATAGCTAATAGATAAACAGCTATTTTTATTGTTTACACTAACATGTTAGTATTATTAGAAATACTAAAAACCGGAATAAAAAAATTTAAGGACTAAAAAACCGGTTTCTATAAAAATTTGTTTTACTTTAATTATAACTTTATAACAAATAAATATCCTAACAGGAGGTGAAAAAAAGTTATAATTCTTTTTTGGAAAAAATCAATTTATTAAATATACGATCTATAATAATAATCTCAAAGAGATATAAGTCTATAAAATATAGGTAATATATTAACACTATAAGGGAGGAAAATAATGTTTAAATCAAAAAAGTTTGTTTTTTCACTAGTAGTTATGATTATTGCCTTAATGACTGTTGCAGCAGGTGCTGCAGAGATTCCGGATAGCTGGTCAAATCCTGATACTGCTGCAGAAGCGGGAATCACAGAATTTAATCAATCTCCAGTGCTTGATCAAAGAGTTGAGAACGGTGAACTACCACCTGTAGAAGAAAGACTGCCTGTACCAGAAGATCTGCAGGTAATTGAGCCGGTTGAAGAAGTAGGTCAGTATGGTGGGAAGGTTGTTTCTACTGCTATTGGACCAAGTACTGAATCAGATGGTACTGTTATGCGCCCCTGGATGTTTCAATTAGACAAGACAATGGCAAATGCTGTACCGGATATTGCTAAAAGTTTTGAGTTAACTAATGAAGCAAAAACTCTAACAATTCATCTTCGTGAAGGACTCAAATGGTCAGATGGCCATCCATTTACCACAGAAGATATTATTTTCTGGTGGGAAGATGTAGCAATGAACGAAGAAGTTAATCACTGGACACAGTGGAACTGGAAAATGGATGGTGTTGCTCCAGAATTTACAGCTATTGATGATTATACTTTAAAAGTTGAATTTCCAAGATCCAATCCGACAATTGTAGATACAACCTTAACCTGGTGGAGAAGTCAGCAGAGTTTCTTCTTTTCTCCAAAGCACTATTTAAAGCAGTTCCATGCAGATTATAATCCTGAAGTAAAGGAAACTGCTGAAGAAGAAGGCTTTGGTAACTGGGTCCAGTACTTTACCAATAAAATGGAAGTTGGTCCAGTTCAGACAAATACTGAATTACCAACAATGGGTGCCTGGGTTTTAGAAGATATTAACTCATCCAGAAAGCTCTTTGTCCGCAATCCATATTATTACAAAGTTGATAGCGAAGGAAATCAGCTGCCATATGTTGATGAATGGGAAATAACAATTAAATCTGACGCTGAGGTTGCAAAAGTAGATGCCCTTCAGGGTAATGTTGATTTTGCAGCTCGTATTTTAAGTCCAAGTGAATTTCCTATGTACAAGCAGAATGAAGAGGTTGGTAACTACACCACTTATGCTTACAATAACCCTGTTCAGGCGCAGATTGGTTTAACATTTAATGTTAACCATCCTGAAGAGGCTAAAAGGGAAGTATATTCCAACAAGAAATTCAGACAGGCTATGTCAGTTGCACTCAATAGAAATGAAATTAATGAATTTGCCTATCGTGGTTTAGCCGAACCTGCTCAGGCAACTGCAAAACCGGGTGCTCCTTACTTTAAGGAGGAATGGTTGGACCATTATGCACAGTACGATACAGAACTGGCAAAAGAGTTATTAAATGAAATTGGTCTTGATGAAAAAGATGGTGAAGGATTTAGAGTTCTACCGAATGGTGAAACTTTAATTATAGACCTAGAAATTCCTGCACCTGGATCTGTTGGTGGTACAGCTCAGCTTGGTCAGGTAGCAGAATTAGTTAAGGCTTACTGGGAAGCTGTTGGAGTTAAAGTTAATTTAAAAACTCTATCACGTGAACTTTATCAGCAGCGTGCTGATGCTGGAGAACATGATATTGGTGTCTGGCCTGTAAATGTAACTCGTGATATTAATGCCTTTGGATTTGACTCTGATGGAACCCGTTATGCTACAAAATGGGCTCAGTGGGATACCTGGAGAATGTGGGACGAAACCGGACGCGAAGGTGAAGAACCACCAAAGGGTATGGAACCTCCTGAACATGCCAAAGAACAATTGCGAAGAATCCATGAATATTCCTCTGCTCCAAGTCAGGAAGCAATGAATAAAATGCTGGGAGATATCTGGCAGTACTATATGGATCAAACTTATGTTATTGGTACTGTTGCGCGCCCAATGGCTCCAGCCATTGTAGCTGATACTCTACACAATGTACCGGAAACTGCTCCTTATTCTAATGCAACAGGTGCATGGCAGATTACAAAACCAGAACAGTGGTTTACAACTAAGTAAGTAATTTTATAAAGCTGCACTGTAGTCTTAAAACTGCGGTGCAGCTTTAAATAAAGGAGGTCTTGTGATGTCTAAATTCATTATGCATAGATTATTATTTATGGTTGTTACACTTGTAGTTATTTCGATATTATCATTTATTATTATTCAGCTCCCCCCTGGAGATTATTTAACATCTTATATTACCCAGTTGAGATCAATGGGAACAGATGTCTCAGATGAACAGATAGAATATTTAAGAGAGCAGTATGGACTTGATGATCCAATATATGTTCAGTATTTTAAATGGATTGGTAACTTTATAACAGGAGATATGGGCTTTTCCTTTTCCTGGAACCGGCCGGTTAATGAACTTGTCTGGGAAAGACTGGGTTTAACTCTTGTGATTTCAATATCTTCACTTTTATTTACCTGGATTGTTGCCTTCCCAATCGGAATTTATACAGCTTTAAGACAGAACTCACTCAGTGATTACTTTTTTACTTTTTTAAGTTTTATTGGGGTGGCTACACCAAACTTTCTCCTGGCCCTGGTCTTAATGTATGTCAGCTTTAAATATTTTGGAATAAATGTAGGAGGATTATTTTCACCTGAATATGCAGATGCAGCCTGGGGAATAGGCAAAATAACTGATCTGCTTCAGCATCTATGGATTCCAGTGGTAGTTGTTGGAACAGCAGGTACAGCAGGTTTGGTAAGAATTATGCGGGCTAACCTTTTAGATGAGCTTGGTAAACCATATGTTACAACTGCAAAATCAAAAGGAATCCCAAATTATAAGGTTATTTTAAAGTATCCGGTCCGTATTGCTTTAAATCCATTTATTTCAACTTTAGGTTGGCAGTTACCAAAATTGATTTCGGGTTCAACAATTACTGCTGTTGTTTTAAGCCTGCCAACTACAGGTCCATTATTATTAGATGCTTTAAAAAGTCAGGATATGTATTTAGCTGGTAGTTTTATTATGCTCTTAAGTGTTTTAACAGTTATTGGTACATTTATTTCGGATATTTTATTAGCTCTGGTAGATCCCAGAATTAGATATGTTTAGGAGGTGTGAGTAAATGGCAAAAGAAAATAACCAAAATGAAAATTATGAAGATGATATTTATGCTGCCTCACAAAAAGAATTAATCTGGATGCGTTTTAAAAAACATAAACTGGCAATGGCGGCAGGAATAGTACTTATTATAATGTATGCGCTGGCAATATTTGCACCTTTCTTTTCTGCTCAGGACCCACATCAGAGAAGAGTTTCCTACAAGGAGGCTCCACCTCATCAATTGCATTTTGAAGATACAGAGGGTAATTTCAGTTTAAGGCCAATGATTTATCCTTATAACAAAGAAGTTGATATGGAGACTTTTGAAGATATTTATACAGAAGATGAATCAAAACCAACTCCGATAAAGTTTTTTGTGGAAGGTTTTGAGTACGAAGTTCTGGGTCTTTTTGAAACTGATATTCATCTTTTTGGTACAGGTGATGAAAACAGACCGGTCTTTATTTTTGGGGCTGATTCATTAGGAAGAGATTTATTTGCCAGAATTATTTATGGGGCTCGGATTTCACTTTCTATAGGTCTAATTGGTGTTGCCGTAAGTCTCTTTTTAGGAATTTTAATTGGAGGAATCGGTGGCTATTTTGGTGGAAAAATTGATCTATTTATTCAGAGGATGATTGAGTTAGTAAGGTCTATTCCCCAGTTACCTCTCTGGATGGGTTTGAGTGCTGCTTTACCCTCAAGCTGGTCTGCAATTCAGGTCTATCTTGCGATTACAATAATTTTATCTTTAATGAGCTGGACAAGTCTGGCCCGAGTAGTAAGAGGAAGATTTTTATCATTGAGAGAAGAAGAATTTGTAATAGCTGCCCGTTTGATGGGGAGAAGTCCTTTAGAAATTATTTTTATTCACATGCTTCCTTCTTTTTTAAGTCATATTATTGCTTCGTTAACTCTTGCTATTCCAGGAATGATTTTAGGAGAAACAGCTTTAAGTTTCCTTGGTATTGGATTACAGGCTCCTGTTATTAGTTGGGGTGTTCTATTACAGAAAGCGCAGAATCTTTATACAATCGCAAATGCTCCCTGGTTAATGCTGCCCGGTTTATTTGTAATTATCACAGTTCTGGCATTTAACTTTTTAGGAGATGGTATCAGAGATGCAGCAGATCCATATTCTAAGTAAGGAAATTTTTATTGAAAGACAGGGTGAATATAATGGCAAATAATAATATATTGGAAGTTGAAAATTTAAATGTTCATTTTCATACGGATGAAGGAATTGTTCGCGCCTTAAATGGGGTTGATTTTAAAGTTGGAAGAGGAGAAGCAGTCGGAATAGTTGGAGAATCAGGCTGTGGAAAATCAGTTACTTCAACTTCGGTGATGCGTCTACTGCCAGGTGTGGGAGAAATTGCAGCTGGAACAATTAAATATTATGATAAAAATAAAAAACAGCATGATATAATTAATTTAAAAGCTGATGGAGAGCATATGCGCTCTATTAGAGGACCAGAAATGTCAATGATTTTTCAGGAGCCGATGACTGCTTTTAGTCCTGTTCATACAATTGGTAATCAGATTATAGAAAAACTGCTCTATCATGAAGATATAGATAAAGATGAGGCACGAAGTAAAGCCTTGGAATTATTAAAAAAAGTTGGTATTTCCAAACCAGAGCAGAGAATTGACGAATATCCATTTCAGTACAGTGGTGGAATGAGACAGAGAGCAATGATTGCAATGGGATTGGCCTGTGAGCCGCAGCTATTAATTGCTGATGAGCCAACAACAGCTTTAGATGTTACAATTCAGGCTCAGGTTCTAAAACTGATCAAAAAGATGCAGGCAGACTACAACCTTTCTCTAATTTTAATTACCCATGATTTAGGAGTAATAGCCCACATGGTTGATTATGTTAATGTTATGTATTTGGGAAGAGTTGTAGAATCAGGTCCTGTAGAAGAGATATTTGACAACCCTGCTCATCCTTATACTCAGGATTTATTAAAGTCTATTCCAAGGATGACTGGAAATGAAGGGAAACTTGCTTCTATTGAAGGGGCAGTTCCCGATGCTTATTCTCTACCAAAAGGATGTCCTTTTCATACCCGCTGTCGGAAAAAAATTGGAGAGGTTTGTGAAAGCGCTTATCCAGAGAGACAGGAAATATCAGCAGATCATTATGTAAATTGTTATCTGCATCAGGATTTAGGTGATAAATAATGGCAAAGTTAGCTGAAAATGAAATCTTAAAAGTTGATGGTTTAAAGAAATACTTTCCTATTACTCAAGGTTTTTTTAATAAACATGTTGGAGATGTAAAAGCTGTAAATGATATTAGTTTTACTTTAAATAAAGGTGAAACAATGGGACTGGTTGGAGAATCAGGCTGTGGAAAAACAACCGCCTCTCGTTCCATTTTAAGAGCTATTGATCCAACTGAAGGAGAAGTTCTTTTTAGAAGGAAAAATGGAAATGTTGTTGATTTGGCAGAGCTTGATTATAATAAGTTGAAAGATGTTAGAAGTGAGATTCAGATGATTTTTCAGGATCCATTTTCCTCTCTAAATCCCAGGATGTCTGTACTTGATATAATTGCCGAACCTCTGGTTGTTCAGGGCTGGCCAAAAGAGAAATATAAGGCACGAGTCGAAGAATTACTTGATCTGGTAGGACTGGATAAAAAATATATGACTCGTTATCCACATGCTTTTAGTGGTGGTCAAAGACAGAGAATTGGTATTGCCAGAGCCCTGGCTTTAGAACCGGAGCTGGTTGTTGCTGATGAACCAGTATCTGCCCTTGATGTTTCAGTTCAGGCTCAGATTTTAAATCTATTAGATGATTTAAAAGAAAGAATGGATTTAACCTTATTAATGGTCGCACATGATCTCAGTGTAATACGCTATATCTGTGATAAAGTTGCTGTTATGTACCTGGGTAAGCTGGTTGAGATTGCAGATACAGAAGAACTTTATACTAACCCCAAACATCCCTATACAGCTTCACTATTGACTGCTGTTCCGGAAGCAGATCCTCATGTGGAATGGCTGGGTGAAAATCTAAAAGGAGAAGTTCCCGATCCTTCAGCTGAGATAAAAGGCTGTAATTTTGCTTCTCGCTGTCCTTATGCCAAAGACATTTGCGAAAATAAGGAACCTGAATTAGTGAATATTGGAGATAACCACTGGGTTTCATGTCATAGGAAAGAAGAGATTGACTTGACAGGTGTAAAATAATATGATTATAGAAAAAGGAGAAGAGTAAGGGAAAAGGTGATTTAAATGAAAATGGTATTTCGCTGGTTTGGCGAAAATGATGATAGTGTAAGCTTAGAAGAAATAAAACAGATACCGGGGATGACTGGAGTGGTTAGCGCCCTCCAGGATATTCCGGTAGGTGAGGTCTGGCCTCGAGATAAAATAAAAGAATTAAAAAATAAGATCAACCAGGCTGGACTGGAACTCGAAGTTATAGAAAGTGTTAATATCCATGAAGATATAAAATTGGGTCTTGAGAGTAGAGATAAATATATAGAAAACTACAAAAAAACTCTTAAAAATCTGGCAGCTGAGGGAATAAAAGTAGTCTGCTATAATTTTATGCCGGTTTTTGACTGGCTGAGGTCAGATCTGGCCCGCGAATTAGAAGATGGCTCAACTACAATGTCTTATGATGAAGACTGGATTAACAGCACAGATCCTGTTAAACTGGTAGAGGAATTTGATGAAAGCTCAGAAGGATTTTCTCTGCCGGGCTGGGAGCCAGAGAGGCTGGCTGAATTAAAAGATATTATTAAGCAGTATGAAAATATTTCAGAAAAAGACTTACTCAATAATTTGAAATATTTTTTGGAAGCAGTTATGCCGATATGTGAGGAAAATGATATTAAAATGGCAATTCATCCCGATGATCCACCCTGGCCAATTTATGGTCTGCCCAGAGTTGTAACTGGCCAAGAAAATTTGAGAACAATTTTAGAAATGGTTGATAACCCTTATAATGGCCTAACACTCTGCAGCGGTTCCTTAGGATCAAACCCAGCTAATGATGTACCGGCACTGGTCAGAGAGTTTGGCAGTAGAGTTCATTTTGCCCATGTTAGAAACCTTAAGTTTGATGGGGAAGGCAAATTTCATGAGACTTCTCACCTGTCAACAGATGGCTCCCTGGACTTATTTGAAATAATGAAGGCTTATTATGATTCCGGTTTTGATGGTTATCTCAGACCTGACCACGGGCGCATGATCTGGGGAGAAAAGGCAAGACCTGGTTATGGACTTTATGATCGGGCTCTGGGAGCTACATATATTAATGGCTTGTGGGAAGCAATTACAAAAATTGACAGTTAAATTTTATACCTTAACTTTTTAATTCTGAATGGAGGCCAAAAATGTCCGAAATGAAAGTTGTTAACAAAAATTCTAAGGCCTATCAGGCCTGGCTCAGCTATGAAAAACTGAGTGATAGTTATTTAAAAGAATATAACGAATTACTGAGCAACATTTCTGTTTATGGAAAGACTAATTTAAATGCTTCAATCAAAGAAGAAATAAATAGGGCTTTAGCGAAATTTTTAAGTGCAGATTTTGAGCTGAATTTTAATCAGCAGTTACAGAATAAAATTTTAATTGCTGCAGGAAAAGAACTTAAAGAAATTGCAGCTGATAATGAAAAACTGGATTCATTATTAAAAAGTATTGATTTTGCTGAGTTAAATGATGAGGGCTATTTAATTAAATATTTTAAAGAGGAAGATCTACTCCTGCTCACTGCAAAAAGTGATCAGGGCCTTTTATACGGTAATTTTGAGCTTTTAAGAGAAATTCAGCAGGAAAATGATCTGCTGGAACTAGATCTTTTATCTAATCCCAAAAATAATCTCAGAATGCTAAATCACTGGGATAATTTAGATGGCAGCATTGAGCGGGGTTATGCAGGTAAGTCAATTTTTTATCAGGATAATCATCTGGTAAACGATTTAAATAGGATTAAAGACTATGCTCGAATGCTGGCTTCGATTGGAATAAACGCCCTTTCAATTAATAATGTCAATGTTTCTTATCAGGAAACACGCTTAATTGATGACAAAATTGAGATGGTAATTACCATTGCTGATATTTTAAGAGACTATGGAATTACCACCTATTTAAGTGCTAACTATGCTTCACCGATGCAGCTGAGCAGTATTGATACTGCTGATCCACTGGACGAAAAAGTACGACTCTGGTGGAAGGAAAAAACTGCCGAAATTTACGATGAGATTCCAGATTTTGGAGGATTTGTAGTTAAAGCAGATTCTGAAGGCAGACCAGGACCCTTTACCTATGGCCGCAGCCATGCTGATGGTGCCAATATGATGGCAGAAGCACTGGAGCCCCATGGAGGTTTATTAATCTGGCGCTGTTTTGTCTACAACTGTCAGCAGGACTGGCGGGATAAAGAGACCGACCGAGCCCGAGCTGCCTATGACAACTTTAAGGATTTAGATGGCCAATTTAAGGAAAATGTACTTTTACAGATCAAAAATGGACCGATGGACTTTCAGGTGCGTGAACCAATTACTCCACTATTTGGAGCCATGCCGGAAACAAATCAGGTGCTTGAACTGCAGGTTACTCAGGAATATACAGGCCAGCAGAAGGATTTATGTTATTTAATTCCTCAGTGGAAGAAGGTTACTGATTTCGACACCTATGCTGAGGGAGAAAATACCCCTGTTAAGAGAATTGTTGACGGCTCAACTTATAATCAGAAAAATACTGGATTTGCTGCGGTTGTTAATGTAGGTAATGATCAGAACTGGACAGGACACCACTTAGCTCAGGCCAATCTCTATGGCTACGGCCGTCTGGCCTGGAATCCAGATTTATCAGCTGTTAAAATCACAGAAGAGTGGATAAAAATCACCTTTGGTCAGGATCAGGAAGTGATGGAGAGCCTGCTCAGGATGTTGTTATACTCCTGGAGTATTTATGAAGACTATACTTCGCCTTTAGGAATTGGCTGGATGGTAAACCCAGGTCACCATTATGGAGTTAATGTCAACGGTTATGAATATTCGCGTTGGGGAACCTATCACAGAGCGGACCATGAGGGAATAGGTGTTGACCGCAGTGTAGCAACTGGAACCGGTTATGCGGGTCAATATTTTAAGGAAAATGCAGAAAAATATGAGACTATAGAAAACTGTCCGGATGAGCTGCTTCTATTTTTCCATCATGTTCCCTATACCCATGAGCTGGATTCTGGTAAAACGGTGATTCAGCATATTTACGACAGCCACTTTCGAGGTGTGGCAGCTGTTAAAGAACTGCAGGGACACTGGGAGAAACTTGAAGAAAAAGTTGATTCAGAAATCTTTGAAAATGTAAATAAAAGGCTTAAGATGCAGCTTGATAATGCTGTTGAGTGGAGGGATCAGGTGAATACCTACTTCCACAGAATTTCCGGTATTGATGATCAGTTTGATCGGGAAATATATTAGTAATGGAGGAATATAATGACTGAAGAATTGAAATATAAAAATCCATCTCTTCCCTTAGAAGAACGGGTAGAAGATTTAGTTGCTAGAATGACTTTAGAAGAGAAGATGTCGCAGATGATCTATGATGCTGCAGCAGTTGAAAGGCTGGATATTAAAAAATATAACTGGTGGAATGAATGCCTGCATGGAGTGGCCAGAGCTGGTACAGCAACCGTTTTTCCTCAGGCAATTGGAATGGCAGCTTCTTTTAACGAAGAACTGCTCCATGATGTTGCGGGGACTATAGCAGATGAGGCCAGAGCCAAGTACAATCAGGCTCAGAAAAAGGATGACCGCGGAATTTATAAGGGCTTAACTTTCTGGACACCCAACATCAATATTTTTAGAGATCCCCGCTGGGGAAGAGGCCAGGAAACCTATGGTGAAGATCCTTACTTAACTGGACGTCTGGGAGTTGCTTTTATTAAAGGACTGCAGGGAGACCACCCCAAGTACTTAAAGGCTGCAGCCTGTGCCAAACACTTTGCAGTTCACAGCGGACCTGAAAGTGAGCGCCATCACTTTGATGCAGAGGTCAATAAAAAAGATCTGCGCGAAACCTATCTCCCTGCTTTTCGTGATGCGGTTAAGGAAGGAAAAGTTGAGGCAGTAATGGGTGCCTACAACAGAGTTAATGGTGAGCCTGCCTGTGCCAGTAAAGAGTTAATGGAAAATATTTTGCGCGAAGAATGGAATTTTGACGGCCACTATGTTTCCGACTGTGGTGCAATAGAGGATATCTATTTAAGGCATCAGGTTCAGGAGAGCCCTGAAGAAGCTGCAGCAATGGCAGTAAATAAGGGCTGTGATTTAAATTGCGGTCGAGTGTATGAGAGCATGAAAATTGCAGTGGAAAAAGGCCTGCTGACAGAAGCAGTAATTGATAAATCAGTTAAGAGGCTGATGAAGACCAGATTTAAACTGGGAATGTTTGACCCGGAAGATGAAGTTCCCTTTAATCAGATTCCATTTGAAGTAAATGACAGTCAGGAAAATAGAGAGCTGGCCCGGGAGACAGCAAGGCAGTCAATTGTAATGTTAAAAAATGAAGAAGATATTTTACCCTTAAATAAAGCTGAGCTGGATTCTATAGCAGTTATTGGCCCCAATGCTGACAGTCAGCCGGTGCTGATTGGAAACTACAGCGGTAAGGCTTCTAAATATGTGACATTGATAGATGGAATACATAATGCGGTTAGTGACCAGACCCGGGTTTACTATGCTGAGGGCTGTGATTTGAGAACAACTGAGCCTTCTTACTGGGGTAATCAGCCGGATGCTGGCTTTGCAGAGGCGGTTTCCATTGCCGAAAAATCTGATGTAGTAATAATGTGCCTTGGTATTTCTCCTGAACTGGAGGGAGAGGAGGGGGCAGTTGCCAACTCAGATGGTGGCGGAGATAAGATAGATATTGCTCTGCCAGGAATGCAGGAGCAACTGCTGACAGCTGTCGCAGAGACAGGAAAGCCAATCATTGCAGTAATTACAAATGGTAGTCCTGTTAATTTAAATTCGGTTGACCAAAAAGCAAGAGCTGTCTTAGAAGCCTGGTATCCAGGGGAAGAAGGCGGAAACGCTGTTGCTGATATTCTATTTGGAGATTATAATCCATCTGCAAAATTACCGGTAACTTTTGTTAGATCTATGGATCAGCTGCCTGATTTTAGAGATTATTCGATGCAGAATAGAACCTATAGATTTATGGAAGCAGACCCACTCTATCCTTTTGGTTTCGGTTTAAGTTATACGGATTTTGAATTTAGTAACTTGAAATTATCGTCAGAATCTTTTTCCATTGAGTCTGAGATAGAAATCAAGGTTAGCACAAAAATTAAAAATGCTGGTGAATACAGGGGAGCAGAAGTTGTACAGCTATATCTCAAAGATTTAGATAGCAGTGTTCCAACTCCCAAATATGAGCTTAGAGGTATAAAAAAGATTGAATTAGATCCTGGAGAAGAAAAAACAGTTGAATTTGAACTTACTCGCCGAGATTTTGCCTTAATCAATCAAGAAGGACAGGCTATTTTAGAATCAGGTGAATTTGAAGTTCATTTAGGTGGAAGTCAGCCTGACAGCTACAGTCAGCAGCTTACAGAATCTAAATCTCTTAAAGATAAGATTACTGCTAGTGGAGAAAAAATTGAGTTAGTGTATTAAAACATATTAATTTTCCTGTCAGTTTAACTTTCTGGCAGGATTTTTTTGTTTTAACACTAATATAGTTATAAGGAGTTATTTTTATATATTAAAAATTAGGATTTTAACATTTTAAGACGGAGGTATTTTTATGAGCGAAATTAATATTTCAAAAAAGGAATTTGGAGAATTAGAAGATGGGAGAAAAGCAGATTTATATACCCTGGAAAATGAAAAAGGAATGAAAGTCGAGATCACCAATTATGGTGGTATTATCCTTAGGTTGTTTGTACCAGACAGGGATGGAAATCTGGATGATATTGTGCTGGGATATGATAATTTAGAACAGTATTTTAATGATCCCAATTATTTTGGGGCTTTAATTGGTCGTTATGGTAATCGAATTGCTGAAGGAAAATTTGAACTGGATGAAAATACATATCAGCTGGAAATTAATGAAAAGCCTGCCGGACATCCCTGCTGTCTGCATGGAGGAGAAAAAGGCTTTAATTCTCAGCTCTGGACAGCGGAAACAGCCATTATAAATGGAGAAAAATCTTTAAAACTTACTCATTTAAGTGAAGATGGAGAAGGTGGATTTCCAGGTAATTTAAAAGCAGTAGTTTATTATACTTTAACTGATGATAATAAATTAAGAGTTGACTATCGGGCAGAAACTGATCAGAAAACAGTTGTTAACTTAACACAGCATAGTTACTTTAATTTAAAGGGGCATGGAGAAGGTACTATTGAAGACCATCTTTTATATATCAATGCAGATTACTTTACACCAGTTAATGAGGGAATGATTCCAACTGGTGAAATCAGAGAAGTTAAGGATACTCCATTCGATTTTACTGCCATTGGAGAACTGGGCAAAATGATAGATGCTGATGTGGAACAGTTAAAATTTACAGGTGGTTATGATCATAACTGGGTATTAAATAATGAAAAAGAAGACGGACTTGAGCTGGCGGCCAGGGTAATTGAAACTCATACTGGAAGACAATTAGAAGTCTGGACTACAGAGCCGGGAGTTCAGTTTTATAGCGGCAATGGAATTGATCCCAATGGTCCAGGAAAGAAGAATAAGAATTACTTAAAAAGAGGTGCTCTCTGTCTGGAAACTCAACACTATCCAGATTCTCCAAATCATGATAATTTTCCTTCGACTATTTTAAAACCAGGAGAAAAATATCATACAGTTACAGAATTTCATTTTGATATAATATAAATATATTTAAAATATTTGCTATAAAATCCCCTTACTGGAAGAGTACTAAGTTATATTGCTCTGACTGAAGGGGATTTTTTTAAAAAGAATAAAAAATCAGCTGATTATTTTTATAAATTATCTTAAAATTACTTTAATTTCAATAAATTTGCTTTTAGCACTATAATTTAATAAAATATAAACATAATTGAAATTTTTATAGAAATAGATAATTATATTACAAATAAGGATTTATAAGACTTAGAAAAATCAGGGAGTGGTTAGTTTGGAAAATAAGAAAGGGTTTTTATCTTTTATGAAAAATATTAATCTCAGTCAAAGTTTAAGTGCCAAAATTATTGCTATAATTTCTTTAGTTATTATTTTGGGAATGGGAGGCCTTGGTTATTTAATTAATAACACCGTAACAGATGAGATAACGGGTCTGGCAAGAGAAAGGAATAATGGGATTGCTGCAGAAATGCAATCAGAGATAAATTCTTTTCTGGTGGAGAGTAAAAATGTAGTCAACCTGCTTGCTGAACAGCCTGAGGTAATAAACAAGAATGAGGCTGGAATAAGAGAATTATTAAACTCAGTTTCGGATAATTATGATCAGTTTTTAAACCTATATCTAGGAAGTTCGGATGGAGAAATGATTATCGTTCCTGACCAGAATTTGCCCTCAGATTTTGATCCCAGAGAAAGACCCTGGTTTCAAAATGCTGAAAATACAGATCAACCTGTCTGGACAGATACCTATGTCGATGCAGGGAGTGGAACTTTAATTATTTCTGTCGCCAGAAGGGTTCTGGATCAAAATGGAGATCTGGTAGGAGTTCTGGCAGGAGATATTTCTCTGGCAGGGATCAGTGAACTTGTTGGAACAACTAAAGTTGGAGAAACAGGATATACTTTTATGATTGATTCCAGTTCTAAAATTCTGGCTCATCCTGATGCTCAGATGGTAGAGGACAGATTTGATGCCAGCCAACTTTTTGATACTTCTCCTGCCCTTGCTGGCGAATCAGGCTTTGTTGAGTATGAATATCAGGGAGAAGAAAGACTTGCTTCTTACATGCCGATAGAAGAAATTAATGGAGCAATCTTTGCCCAGATTCCGGTAGCTGAAGCCTATAGTGCTAACAGAGAAGTTTTACGACAGATTATTACTCTGTCTATAATTGTTTTGCTGGCTCTAATTATTATAATTATTTTTTATGTAACTAAAAATGTGGTGCGTCCTATTGTTCACTATGGTGAACAGATGCAGAAAGTTTCTAATGGTAATTTGGATGTTGAACTTGAAATTAATCGTAAAGACGAACTGGGCCATCTGGGGAATATTTTTAATCAAATGGTCAAAGATCTTAAGAATCTGGTTCAGAATATCAAAGATACCTCAGATCAGGTAACAGAAACTTCCAATCATCTAGAAGAAAGTTCTCGCGAAGTAGGCAGCACCTCAGAACAGGTTGCAGTTTCAATTCAGGAAGTGGCAACTGGAGCTGATGAACAGGCTAAGAGTGTGGAAGATGTTTCACTTAATATTCAGCAGCTTTCTGAAGGAATAGATGAATTAGAGGCAACTAATGATCAGGTAGAAGAGTTAACAGAAAATATGAATCAGGTAACTGAGGCTGGGTCTGAAAAAATGGAAAAACTAAGCTTCCAGATGAAAGAAATAGTAAAAGCAATGCGGGAAGTTGCAGCCGATATTTCTGATTTAGAGTCTATCTCTCAGGAAATTGGAAGTATAATTGATATTATTAATAATATTTCTGATCAGACCAATCTTCTGGCTTTAAATGCTGCTATAGAGGCAGCCAGAGCTGGAGAAGCCGGTCGAGGATTTTCAGTTGTTGCAGATGAAATCAGAGAGCTGGCAGAAGAATCATCAAGCTCTGCTGATAAAATCAAAAACTTAATCGATGAGGTTACCAGAACAACTGATTCTGTTGGTAAAGAAATGAAGACAAGTGAAAAAGAAATACTGAATGGTGAAGAACTTGTAGATTCAGCTAATGCTACCTTTAAGGAGATTAGAGATACCCTTACTCAGATTAATGAGGGAATGCAGAAATCTGCTGATATTGTAGAAAATACAAATCAGTTTAGTAATGAAATCTCTGAGAATGCTCAAAATATAGCTGGGATTTCCGAAGAAACCTCGGCCTCAGCAGAAGAGGTTGCAGCTGCCAGTGAAGAGCAGACTGCTTCAGTAGAAGAGGTGGCTTCAATAGCTGATGAACTTGCAGCCAGAGCTGCTCATTTAGAGACTTTAATCGAAAAATTTGAAGTTTAGGAGAACTGATAATAAAAAAATATTTTATCAGAAGTATATTAAAGTCAAAAAGTAAAATTTATTTTAGAATCAAAGTAATCCCCATCCGGTTTTTTATTGGATGGGGATTATCATTTTTACTGATTCATTTTTTCAATCGTTTCCGAAGCATTTTCAATTGCCTGCTGATAAATGGAAAATAGCAGATTACTATCTAGATTAAATTTCAATTCAATTTTTTTAAGCTGACTCCATCTTGCCTGTTCAAAAAGAATAATCATTTCTAGAGTTTCTCCAATTTTCCCCTCCAAATTTAGAACTGCTTTTTTAACTTCTTCTGTTAAAGAGAGTTCTTTAATTATATTTTCCAGAGGTCGATCTAAATAAGCATCCAGCATAGAAAGCATTCCTACTGTATAATATTCTGAACTTTTATCTGCTGCATTAGTATGGTTTGCAATCAGTTCTGCCATTTTGGCTCTTACCAGAGTATTTGTAAATAAAGCATTAGGTTTGTCTTCGCTGAGACCTTTGATGAAATAAAGCATTGCCCATTTTTTTAATTTATTGATCCCAAGTAAAGCTACAGCCTGTTTGATAGAAGAAATCTGATACCCATAAATTGCTGCATTAATTGTTCTTAAAAGACTGTATGACATAGATAGATCATTTTTAATAATTTTTGATATTTTTTTAAAGTCAGGATCCAGCGAGTTTAATTCATTAATTACCTCAAGATAGTTAAACTTGTAAGAAGGGATTTTGCGGGTAGATATAGTATCGGGTCTGGTAAAAAAGTATCCCTGAAAATAATCATATCCCATTTCATAGGCTGATTTGAATTCCTCATAATTTTCAATTTTTTCTGCTAGAAACTTTACCTTAGAATTATAATTATTTTTAATTAAATTCATAATTTCTTTACGCTGTCTGCCCTTAGTCTCTAAAAAATCAATTTTAATTATATCTGCAATTTTAATTAAAGGAATTAGTTCTTTTTGATAGATAAAATCATCCAGTAATAAAATATGACCCGAGTCTTTAACTTTTTTTGAGCAGTCAATAATTTCCTGATCAACATTTACTGTTTCTAAGATTTCAATACCAATTTTCTGCTGTGGTAATAATTCTATAATTTCTGATTTAATTAATTCAGCTGTAAAATTAATAAAAGCTTGTTTACCTCTGGTTAGATTATCGAGGCCTATTAGATCAAGACTGCTGGTTAAAACTTCAGCTGTTGCCTGAGTGCCATTAAATTTGGCTTGTTTATTTATAGATCTAAAGAGTAGTTCGTAGGCTACTGTTTCTTTTTTTCTGTTTAATATCGGCTGTCTGGCAACTATTGAATTTTGCATATTTGATCAGCCTACTTTCTTGAAAAATTTAGTATCTATATATTTATTAAACAAAAAAGTTCTAAAATCCTTTTTTATTACTTAATTAATTTTAAAAATAGGGATTTTCGACAATAACTTTGTTAAAATTACAAAAATTGAAAATAAATCATCTTTTTATCTTAAATAAAGAAGGAAAATCTCGACAAATATTGAATATATAAAATAGAAAATAGATTATAAATTGAGAAGGGGGATTTTTTAATGAAAAAAACTATGGTGGTTTTACTTGTAATGGCAATGTTTTTATTCTCTTTCAATGTTTTTGCACAGGCTCAAAGCAGCTGGTCAGTTAAGGCAGGACTTGATTTTGGCTCAACAATAGAAATTGATGGAACAGAACATGATTCTGAAATAGGATATTCTCTAATTGGTGAGTTTAAAATGCCCTATACACGGAACTGGAATATTGGGGGCGGAGTTGCTTATCAATTAGATAGACAGGAAGAAACTAATAATAGTGATTTTGGTTTTACACCATTTTATGGTCTAGCTGAGTATAGAATGCAGGACAGTCCACTTTATTTCTTAGGTCATCTGGGTTATGCCTCATTTAGATATGATAATGCAGGAGACACAAGTGGTGGTTTATACTATGCTCTTGGTGCCGGTATGGACCTGGGTGAGAGATATGAAGCTGAAGTTCTTTATACAGATAATAGTGGGGAAAGTGATGGTACTGATGTAGATTATTCTAAGATTAGTGTGACTTTCGGTATGAAATTCTAAATTAAGTTAAAATAAATTAAAGGCCTTCTTCTTAGATTAGAAGAGGGCCTTTTTTCTAATTAAAATATTGTTTTTGTTAGCATGAAGCCGACATAAATACCTACAATTCCCATTACTCCAGATAAAGTTGGCGGGGCAGGAATAGGTAATTTTAGAAAAGAAAAAAGACCTCCAACAATTAGACCTGAAATCGCTGCTAAAAATGCTTGATTCATAATTAATTCTCCTTTATATATAGATTCAAAATTTTATGATTTATATTTCGTTAGACGTCAGACGACTAACACCAACATCTATTTTAATATATTAAAACACTTTTGTCAAAGAATATGAAGGTTTTTTTGATTATTTTTACTGTTTTAACTTAAAATGATTTAGTTTACAGCCGCTTTTAATTAAAACGTTTTCCATAATCATTGAAAGCTAAATTAATCTATGATAAAATAATTCTTATAACTGATATTAATTGGAAGGAGTTTATCATGGCAAATAAAGAAATAACTATTAAAGATGTAGCCAGATTAGCTGAATGTTCACCAACTACAGTTTCGAGAGTAATCAATAATAGTGATCATCCTGTCAGCAAAGATACAGAAGATAAAGTTAAAGCAGCAATTAAAAAGTTAAATTTTTCACCAAATAGAATAGCTCAGGGTTTAAAAAGTGATAAATCAAATATTATTGGTGTTATTGTTCATGATATCTGTGACTCATATTTTGCCGAGATGGTAAAGGGAATTGAAGAGTTTATTTCTGGACATGAGTATATTGTTAATATTTATAATACAAGCCGTAGTGTAGAAAAAGAAGTGCATGCTGTAAATATGTTAAAAGCCAATCGGGCTGACGCAATAGTTTTCGCTGGTGGTGCACTAATGGATAAAGAGTACGAACAAAAAATGTATACAATTATTGAACAGCTTAAGGCTCAGGGGACTATTTTACTGGGGATTACACCTCATCCATTTGAAATTAATAATATAAGCCTGGGTAATAAAACAGCGGCAAAGATTGTTACTGAACATTTATTAGAAAATGGGCATCGTAAAATTGCCTTTATAGATGGGCCAAAAAATCTTTATACAAGTTTTTTAAGAAGAGAAGGTCTAAAAGATAAATTAATGGAGAATGGTCTTACACTTCCAGATGAACTTATTTTTGATGGAGACTTTAGCTTTGAGGGTGGTCGTAAAGCAGCCTTAAAATTAATGGATAAAATTGATCAGATAACTGCTGTTCTTGCTGCTAATGATGCAACCGCTTTAGGATTGATCTGGGAATTAAATAACCAGGGAATTAAAGTTCCTGCTGATATTTCGGTTGTTGGTATTGATGATTTGCCTGAGGCTAAGTATTCATATCCACCACTTACAACAGTTTCCTTACCTATTTATCAATTAGGAACGAATATTGGTAAATATTTGCTAGAAAATTTAAAGGAAAAGAAAAACTCTAAATTTAATTCGATTGATTTAAAATTAATCAAGCGAAATTCAGTAAAAGATATAAGTTGATTAAGGCCCGTTATATAAGGCGTCGCAAATTATCTATGTGAAGATTAAAACAAATTAATTAAAAAAATATTTAAAAATTGTTTGACAATTAACAGACAATTATTTATAATGTAAATAGTGAATAAAAGTTATCACTTTTTTTATTCCATTTATGGAAATTGTTTTCCGAAAGATAGATTATTACATTTTTGGAACTGCTTAGTTTAATAACTCCTTATTAAATATTAATTATCTAAGAGAGTAGTGTTGCTATTTATCTAAAAATTCTTAATAATCTTTTATTTGACGGAAAACATTTTCCTGAGATAAGTTTACAGATAATCTAATAAGGATAAGGATATAAGACTGTATTTATTTTAATACTCAAAAAAGGGGGGACATCAATTTTCTCTGATCTTTTTGTAAAGGCAAAAAGATTTATAAGACTATAAGAATTTATAATTATTCATCTACAAATTGAACATATTAATAGCTAATTAAATTCCAAGGAGGAAATTAAATGTTTAACAAAAAAAGTTTGGCTTTAGTATTAATCTTAACATTTGTATTATCCTTATCACTTAGTGTTGCTGTAATGGCTCAGGATGATGAAGTGACTTTACGTTTTGCCTGGTGGGGTTCACAGAGTCGTCACGAAAGAACTTTAAGAGTAATTGAAATGTTTGAAGAAGAACATCCGAACATAAAAATACAGCCTGAATATACTGGCTGGGGTGGATACTGGGATAAGATGAATGCTCAGGCTGCTGGAGATAACTTACCTGATATTATTCAGCATGTAAGAAAAATGATGGCAAGTTATGTGGAAAATGAGCAGCTTTTAGCTTTAGATCCCTATATCGAAGATGGAACTTTAGATGTTAGCAAAATTGGAGAATCTTACTTAGAAATGGGACGTGCATATGGTAAACAGATGGGACTTGCTACTGGTGTAAATGCTCCTGCTGGTTACTATGATAAAGAATTATTCGATGCTGCTGGAGTAGATTATCCATCTCCAGAAGATACATGGAAAGATAGAGCAGAGATGTTTAAAAAGTTACACGAAGAATTAGGTATTTTAGGTGCGGCAACTCCTGCTTCACAGGAAGAAGGTAATGGTTTTGTTGTTTGGTTAAGACAACATGGTCAGAGTTTCTTCAGTGAAGATGGAAAGTCTTTAGGTTATGATGATGATCAGTTATTTGTAGATTATATGAATTATGACCTTGAATTAATTGACTCTGGTGCAGTTCAGGATGCTATGCAGAGACAGGAATCACCTGATGCAATTGAGCAGGATCCTGTAACTCAGGGTGAAGCTGCAACTGCAACTAATTATTGGAGCAACCAGCTTCCAGCTATTTCCAATGGTGCTGGAAAACTTCTACATCCTTTCTTATATCCAAAAGCAGAGGATCAGGTTCAAGAAGGTAGATTTATGAAACCAGCAATGGTTATGACTGTTGCTAAGAGTACTGAACATCCAGAAGAAGTAATGACATTCTTAAACTTCTGGTTCAACAATATTGAAGCTGGTAAAGTAATCGGTACAGACCGTGGAGTTCCTACAAATAGTGAAGTCAGAAAAGCTTTAAAAGCCGACGCTGATAAATATGATCAGGCTGTATTTGATTTCATTGAAGTAGCTGCAGAAAATGCTGGTCCTGTACTTCCATTACAGCCACCTGCATTCTCAGAAGTAACTACAGCATTTGCTGACCAGTACTGGGAAGTAATTTATGGAATGAAAACTCCTGCAGAAGCAGCTGCAGACTTCAGAGAAGAAGCTACAAAGTTACTTTCTAGATAATTAACAAATAAAAATTCTTATTTGGATAAATAAAAATAAAATAAGATAAAATTCTATAAGCTAGTGATTTTAAATGAGTCACTAGCTTATAGTTTGTATTAACACTTAAGGAGGGAGATTTTTGAATAATAAATTTGAAGCACTGGATACAGTCCGTTCTCTAGATGCTGGAATGAATAAAAAGAAATGGATAAAAGAAAATTTGACTGGTTATGTATTTATTCTACCCTGGTTAATCGGATTTTTAGCATTTTTGGCTTTTCCGTTATTAAGATCTTTATATTATTCTTTGACAGAATATACTATTGTCGGTGATCCAAGCTGGGTTGGTTTACGAAATTATATAGAAATCTTTACTGATGATCCCAAGTTTTGGACTTCACTTAAAGTAACATTTTACTATGTTGTTTTTGCAGTACCTTTAAGACTGGCAAGTGCTCTTGCTTTGGCTTTAGTTTTTAGAAAGGCAAGGCCGTTTACTAATTTTTATCGTGCTGCTTACTATGTACCTTCTATTTTAGGTGGTAGTGTTGCAATCTCAGTTATCTGGCGTCAGTTATTTTCTTCTCAGGGTGCTTTTAATGATTTTCTGGTTGCTATTGGTGTTATGGGTGATAGGATTTCCTGGATTGGCCATCCTGATTATGCAATCTGGACAATTATTATTTTAGCCGCCTGGCAGTTTGGTTCTCCGATGATTATTTTCCTGGCTGGATTAAAGCAGATTCCAAAGGGGTTATACGAAGCAGCTGAGATTGATGGAGCAGGTAAGATTCAGCAGTTTTTTAGTGTTACTTTACCACTTTTAACACCTGTAATTTTCTTTAATTTGATTATGCAGATGGTTAAAATGTTTATGGTCTTTACCCAGGTTTATATTATTACCGAAGGTGGGCCGCTTAATCGAACTCTGGTTTATGCTGTTTACCTTTATCGTAAAGGTATTTCAAATGGATATTTAGGTTATGGTTCAGCCCTTGCCTGGATTATACTTGTTTTATTAACTATTGTTACAATTTTATTATTTAAAACATCCAATAAATGGGTATATTATGAGTCGGAAGGAGAATAATTGATGAATTTAACCTTTAGTCAAAAAGAAAAACTTAAAAATATATTATTTCATGTATTAGTTGGTGGATTCTGTATCTTTATGCTTTATCCTCTACTCTGGATGGTAGCTGGCTCATTAAAAACCTCAGGTAATGCCTTAAGTGCTACTCTATGGCCTGAAGCAATGCAGTTTAGAAACTATCTGGAAGGCTGGAAAGGTTTTGGTGGGGTTTCGTTTTTAACTTTCTTTAGAAATTCATTCTTTATTGCGGGTACAGCAACAATTGGTCAGATTCTTCTGGCTTCATTTTCTGCTTTTGGTTTTACCCGAACCCGATTTATTGGTCAGAAGTTCTGGTTTGCAATTATGATTGCAACTGTTTTAGTGCCTGGACAAATTTTAAGAATTCCTCAGTATATAATGTTTAATCAGTGGGGTTGGGTTGGTTCATTTTTACCAGTTATTTTACCTCAGATGCTGCCAGTTCCTTTCTTTACATTCTTAATGGTGCAGTTTGTAAGGGGTATTCCAACTGAGCTTGATGAGGCAGCTGAAATTGATGGCTGCAGTAAATTTGGTATTTTCTTTAAGATTATACTTCCTAATTTAAAACCTGTACTGGTTACAGCCGGAATCTTTAGATTCTACTGGTCCTGGAATGACTTTATGACACCTCTGTTATATTTACAGAATGTTACTAAGTATCCAGTTTCAATTGCACTTAAAATGTTCTCTGATCCAAATGCAATTACAAACTGGGGAGCAATGTTTGCAATGACTTTCTTATCCATATTGCCAACAATTATTCTCTTTATTTTCTTCCAGAGATATTTAATTGACGGTGTTGCATTTTCAGGTATTGATTGATCTAAATATTTTTATCTTAAAAATTGTTAAAAAAAACTTAATAGTCAAAGATATGTTTAGAATCTAGATACTGAAACAGATATAATAATTAATGGTCTGATGAGATTAAATTTAAATGGTGTAGATAAATAAGGAGGTAGATCAAATGTCCGAAGTAGGTTTTGCTGTTGTCGGTGTACGTAATTTTGCTGGAAGTTATTTGAGAAACATTGAAGAGTTAGAGACAGAAGGTAAAATGAAACTGACAGCGGTTGTAGTAAATGATCAGGTTAATAATGCTGATAAGGTTAGAGAGCTAAGACATAAAGGAATTGCTATTTATAGTTCTTATGAGAACTTATTAAAAGAAGGGAAATCATGTGTAGATATTATTGGTTTACCTGTCTCCATTCCAACTCATTCCGAGATGGCAATTAAGGGGATGAAAGCAGGTTATAATATACTCCTGGAAAAACCACCTGCTCCTACAGTTCAGGAAATTGATGCAATGATTAAAACTGAAAAAGAGACAGGAAGATTCTGTTCAATTGGTTTTCAATATATCCATTCTCACACAATTAGAAAAATTAAAAAGTTTATTCTAGATGGTAAATTAGGTGAGGTTAAAGAAATTGCAGCTAAAGGATTCTGGCCGCGTTTCAAATCATATTATGATCGTAATGATTGGGCAGGAAAAAGTGTGGCTATGGGCCAACTTGTACTGGATGGGCCAATGCACAATGCTTTTGCTCATTATTTAAATAATATGATTTTTATTGCTGGATCTAATATGCATAGTTCTGCTCAGTTAAAGAGGGTAAGAGCTGAGTTATATAGAGGTCATAGTTACATAGAAGCTGATGATAATTCATGTATTGAGTTGGAAACAAATTCAGGTACTAAAATATATTTTTATGTAACTCATATTCCCGAAGCAAAAAGAGACCCGATAATGGAAATAGTGGGAACAGAAGGTAAAATAACCTGGCAGATGAATGAGGATACAAAGATTGAGTTGGATAATGGAGAGGTTATTGAATTTGATAATGAAGGTTTAGATCCTAAAAAAGAAGTCTTTAGAATTGCAGCAGATAAACACCTTTCTTTAATTGAAGATTTGTACTGTACTCCGGAGAACACAAGAAACTTTGTAGTAGCAATAAATGGGGCGTATGATTCTGCCCAGAAAATTAAAGCTATTCCCCAGGATTTAATAAAAGAATTTAACAATGATGAGGGAGAGTATCAAACAGTACTACCTGGTATTGACGATTTAATAGACCAAGCTTTTGCAGAAAGAAAGCTACTATCTGATTTAGATATTGACTGGGCAGTTAAAACAGAATGGATTAATGTAGAGAACTATCCTGGTTTTAATCCGTTTAATTAGGAAGGGATTTGATTAAATGAAAGATAAAAAATTTAATTATAGTTCTCTAAAAGAGCTTCGGGCAGATCTGTCTAAGCTTGATTTTAAACTGCCCCTGACGGAGAACACAGATATTTTGAAAGAAGAAATTAAGATAAATAATTTAAAGATCCCAAATCGAATTGCTATTCATCCGATGGAAGGAGCAGATGCCAACAACGATGGCACACCTTCTGAGCTTACCAGAAGAAGATATCAGCGTTTTGCGTCTGGTGGAGCTGGTCTTATCTGGCTGGAAGCAATAGCTGTTGATGCTGCTGGACGAGCAAATAAAAGTCAGTTGTTTTTAAAGGAAGAGAATCTGATTGAGTTTGAAAAGCTGGTTAACTTAATCCAGAGTCAGTCCAGTGTTGATCCTTATCTGGTTGCTCAGTTGACTCATTCCGGTCGTTTTGGGGTAAATAATATAATTGCCTTTAGAGATCAAGAACTTGATTCAGTTTCAATAGCAGAAAACGATTTCCACATAATTACTGATCGTGAACTTGATCAGCTGCAGCTTGATTATTTAAATGCTGCCAGCTTAGCAGAAAAAGCGGGCTTTGATGCAGTTGATATTAAAAGCTGCCACCGCTATCTGCTTTCTTCACTGCTTGCTGCTTATGATCGAAAAGGTAAATATGGTGGAAGTTATGAAAATAGAACCCGATTTTTAAAAGAAACTATCAAAAAAGTGAAGGCAAATTTAGATATCGATATTACAGTGCGCCTAAATATTTATGATGCAATACTCGGGGGCTGGGGAAGTAATGAGGATGGAGAAGCCGATTTGACAGAGCCGGCGCGATTATTAAAAGAACTGGAAGAATTGGGAGTGAAGATAATTAATGTTACTGCCAGTACTCCATACCTAAAACCTCATGTTAATCGTCCCTATGATGTAGGAAGTTACAGACCGCCTGAACATCCACTAAAAGGTGTACAGCGTTTGCTGGAACTGACGAAATTTACCAGAAATAATCTGGATCAGGCTCTAGTAATCGGTACTGGTTTCAGCTGGCTGCGTCAATTTGGAGCTAATGCAGCGGCCGGGATGATTGAGGCTGGCTGGACAGATTTAGCAGGTTTTGGTCGTCAGGCATTTGCCTATCCCGATTTTGCAAATGATATTTTTGAAAATGGTGAAATGGACAAAACAAAGGTCTGCATAAGCTGCAGCAAGTGTGCAGAATTAAAAGCTGCTAAAAAGAAAGCTGGTTGTGTAATTAGAGATCAGGAAATATATCTTCCTATTTACCAAGCACTGCAGCAGGAAAAGGCAGCTCAAGAGTTTTCGGCAGTGAATGATTAAAATAGTTTATCCTCAAAGTTACAAATGAGCTAATTATTGAATAAAATAACAAATTACTTTATTGTTATTAGAGTAGATATTTAGTATGATTAATTAAAAGGGTGAAATAGATTTATAACTAGTTTTTTAAATTTGAAGGAGGCAAATGATGTCTGAGAATAATTTACCGATGCTTGATCGTAATTACTTAGAATCAGAACTTTTAGGGACAGAGATTGCAGATTTTCCTGCTGAAATTCTTGATTATCCCGAAAAAGTAGTTCAAATTGGTGAAGGTAACTTTTTACGAGCCTTTGTTGACTGGATGTTTCATACAATGAACAAAAAAGGAATTTTTAAAGGAAGAACAGTTGTAGTTCAGCCAATTAGAGAAGGTAGAATTTCTAATTTGAATCAACAGGATGGTCTTTATACTCTTTATTTAAGAGGAATTGAAAATGGTGAGGAAGTAAATAAAAAAGAAATTATGACCGCTATTTCTCGCGGAATAGAATCATATAATCAGTGGGAAGAGTATTTAAAATTAGCTGAAAATCCTGATATAGAATTTGTTGTCTCTAATACTACAGAGGCGGGGATTGTCTATAATGAAGATGATAAATTAACAGATAATCCTCCAGAATCATATCCAGGGAAATTAACCGCCTATCTTTACCGACGTTATCAAACTTTTAATGGGGCTGAAGATAAGGGAATGGTAATTATTCCGGTAGAACTAATTGATCGTAATGGAGATAATTTAAAGAAAATTGTGCTTCAATTAGCAGAGGACTGGGAATTAGAGGCCGGATTTTCTAATTGGATTAAAGAATCAAATCATTTTTTAAATACACTTGTTGATCGAATTGTAACTGGGTACCCTTTTAACGAAATAGAAGAATTAGAAACTGAACTTGGTTATCATGATCAGAATCTGGATACTGGCGAAATTTTTCATCTCTGGGTTATAGAAGGAGATAAAAGCTTAAAAGAAAAACTGCCATTCCATAAAGCAGGATTAAATGTTAAATGGGTCAATGATTTAACACCTTATCGGACAACAAAGGTAAGGATATTAAATGGGGCTCATACTTCTACGGTACCTGTATCATATTTGGCTGGAATTGATCTGGTTCGAGATGCAGTTAATGACGAACTGGTGGGAGAATTTATTAATCAGGCAGTATTTAAAGATATTATACCTACTCTTGATGCGGACGAAGAGGAGTTAGAAGACTTTGCATCTAAGATTTTTGAGCGCTTCAAAAATCCTTATATTGATCATAAATGGCTTGATATTTCTTTAAACTCAACTTCTAAATTTAAAACCAGAGTGCTGCCTTCACTGGTCCAGCATATTGAAGAATATGATAAAGTACCAGAGCGTTTAAGTTTTGCCCTTGCTTCTTTAATTCATTTTTACCATGGAACAGAGTTAGAAGAAGGCAAACTGGTTGCTTATCGTGATGGAGAAAAATATCTAATCAGAGATGATAGAGAAGCCCTTGAATATTTTGCTGATCTCTGGTCTAAATTTGAAGCTGAAGATATCACTTTATCTGAATTAGGTGAAGATGTACTGGCAAATAATGATTTTTGGGATAGAGATTTAAATGAACTTCCTGGATTGACAGATTCCCTAGTTCATAATTTAAAATTAATAAAAAATGAAGGAATGAGAGCAAGTATAGAGAAATTAATTAAATAGATGAACCAAGTAGATCTATCCTCACTTTTTGAGTGGGGATATTCTGCCTGAATAAAGTTTATTAATTATAAGGAGGTATATATATGTCCTGGAGAGATTTTGCTGAAGAACTTGTTGGAACTTCAAAAGAAGCGGTAAAAAAAGTTGCTGAATATGCCGAAGATTATCGTATTTATCCCCGGTCAATAGTTAAAGAGGGTAAGTCATTTTATTTTATTGCGAAGATTGATCAGAAAAAGAAATTAGTTATTCTAAATAAGAGTAAAAATTTCAAACTTTTTCAGGGTAAAATCGAAGAGTTAGCAGGCTTTAAAGCAAAAATAGCACCTTTAAGTCATTATAATGCGGAGATATTAAGAGATATTTTTCCTTTTACTGCTCCTCAGGCTCTCGGTAATCAGTCTGCAAGCATTGGGCTTGGAGATAGATTAGGAATTGCTACCCCCGGACATATTGCAGCCATTAAAGATTTTGATGTTATGCCTGTTTTTGCTCAGCAGTCAGTCAGAGAATTAACTTTAACTGGAAGAACTTTTAAATCAGTACTTGATGATGTTAGTTGGGCGGTTTTTCAGGAGGGGTATCAGGATGGTTTTGCTGCTGATGCAGACCATTTAAAGGAAAAACCAGATATTCAAAACGCTCTAGATTTAGGCTATACTATGCTGACTTTGGATTGTACAGATTATATTAATGATGATCTGGACCAGATGTCTAAGGCTGAGATTGAAGAAGCTTATCAAGAAGTGCCTGATTATTTAAGAGAGGGACTTGAAGATCAATATTTAAACAAAACTTTTGTTCTCGATTCAGGCTATCAATTAGAGTATAATGAAAATAATTTTCAAGAGATTGTATTAGTCTATTATAAGATGCTTGATTTTGCTAAAGAAATTCAGCATTTACTTAAAAAATCAGATAAAGATGTGGACTTTGAAATTTCAATTGATGAGACTTCAACCCCGACAACTCCAGAAGCACATTTCTTTGTTGCTAATGAACTAAAAAGGAATAAAATTAAAGTTAACTCTCTTGCACCTCGTTTTGTGGGTGAATTTGAAAAAGGAATTGACTATATTGGGGACTTAGATCAGTTTGAAAAAGAGTTTAAAGTTCACTCAGATATTGCTGATCGTTTTGGTTATAAACTAAGTATTCACTCAGGTAGTGATAAATTTAGTGTTTTCCCAATAATTGGTCGTTATACTCAGGGGAGAGTTCACGTTAAAACAGCAGGTACCAACTGGTTGGAAGCCATTAGAGTAGTAGCAGAGAATGATCCATCTTTATATAGAGATATACATGCTTATGCTTTAGAAAAATTTGAAGCTGCAAAAGAATATTACCATGTTACTACAGATTTATCAAAAGTACCTGAACTGGCTAAGATTAGTGATCGGGAACTCGGATCTTTATTAGAAATAGACGAAGTTCGTCAGCTCCTGCATATAACCTATGGCTTTATTCTTCAGGATAAAAAGGATGGACGTTATATATTTAGAGATAAATTATATAAATTCTGGGATGAGCATGATAAAGAATACCGACAGGGACTGGAAAAACATATCGGCAGACATTTAAAAAAATTAGGGTTTTATAAAGAATAATTAAAAATTTGCATTTGTTATAGAAAAGTAACTTTTAAAATGATATTATAATTATGAAAACATTTTCAGGAATGAAATTATAAAATTAGGAGGAGAAAAATGGCTTTTTTAGACGAAAATTATTTACTTGAAGGTGAAACAGCAAAAAAGTTATATAAAGAAATTGAAAATCTACCTATTCTGGATGCTCATAATCATGGTGATGTTCCAGAGATTTTAGAAAATGAAGGTTGGGACGATATCTGGGAAGTAGAAGCAGAAACAGATCATTATGTCTGGGAAATGATGCGTAAAAGAGGTGTTCCAGAAGAAAAAATTACTGGTGATGCTTCTAATAAAGAAAAATGGTTTGCTCTGGCAGAAATTTTCCCTGAAATTGCAGGAAACCCAACATATGAGTGGATTCATCTTGATTTAAAACGACGTTTTGGGATAGAGGAGCCAATTTCTGAGCACACAGCTGAGATGATCTGGCAGAAAACTAAAAATATGCTGGCTGAAGATGAAATGAGCCCTCAGAACCTATTAAAAGAAATGAATGTAGAGATAATGTGTACAACTGATGAGCCATATTCTCTTTTAGAAAATCATAAAAAAGCTAAAGAAGAGGTTGAGGGAGTAAAAATCCTTCCTACCTGGCGTCCTGATAAGATTATGAATATTGAACATGAAAATTGGAGCCAATATGTTGAAAAATTAGGTGAGGCTTATGAAGAGGATGTTAATGATTTAGATGGTCTTTTAACCGCACTTAAAAAGTCTCATGATTATTTTGAAGAAATGGGTTGTGTTGCCAGTGACCATGGTATTGTGGAACCTATTTCCTATAAAGTTGAAAAATCAGATGCTGCTGAAATTTATGAAAAGGCAGTTAATGGTAAAGAATTAACTGAAACTGAGATTAGAGATTTTAAAGCATTTACTTTAGTTGAATTTGGTAAGTTAAATAAAGAGAGTGGCTGGGTAACTCAACTCCATATTGGAGCTGTGAGAGACTATAGAGATAATTTATATGAAAACTTAGGTCCGGATACAGGTGGAGATATTTCTAATAATGATATAGAACTTGTAGATAATCTAAGATATTTTGTAAATAAATTTGATTCTGAGCTGGATATTGTTCTATATACTATGGAGCCAACACACTGGTTTACAGCTTCTACAATCTCCAGAGCTTTTCCTAATGTTTCATTAGGTGCTCCCTGGTGGTTAACTGATAGTCCGTTTGGAATGGAGAGACAGCTGCAGCAGGTTACAACAGTTGATTTATTTTATAATTTAGCCGGTATGGTAACTGACTCCAGAAAATTAATGTCCTATTCTTCCAGATCAGAAATGTTTAGAAGAACACTGGCAAATGTTGTGGGTCGTCAGGTTGATCGAGGGAGAATGCCTTACAGTGTTGCTGCCGATCTAGTAGCTCATGTTAGTTATTATGGTCCAAAGAAATTATTTTTTGAAAATGTAAAGTAATTTGTTTTAGTAATAATCAAATATAAATTTAAATAGCCTGGGATTCTAGATTCCAGGCTATTTTAGAATAAATAAGGAGGTTCTTATGGGAGCCAGAGTTTTGTTAATAAATGAAAATGATAATATTGTTATTGCAGTAGAAGAGATAAATGCTGGAGAAATAATTGAAGTTCAGGGGGAAAAAATAAAAGTTTTAAGTGATATCCCGGTAGGTCATAAAGTTGCTCTTAAAGATTTTGCCGAGAATGAAGAAGTAATTCGTTATGGTTTTCCAATTGGAAAAACAACAGAGGAAGTAAAAAAAGGTGAATGGATACACACTCATAACTTAAAAACTGCTTTAGAGGGGAAATTGGATTATGACTATCAACCTGATTTACCTGAGCTAAAAGAGCCTGAGCAAATCCCTACATTTATGGGCTATCAACGTGAAAATGGAAAAGTCGGGATTAGAAATGATATCTGGATAATTAATACGGTTGGTTGTATTAATAAGGTAGTAGAAAAAATGGCTTTAAAAGCAGAAATGAAGTATGAAGATTTAATTGAAAATGAAATTTTAGATAGTATCCATGCTTTTCCACATCCTTATGGATGTTCTCAGCTGGGGGATGATCTTGAGATGACTCAAAAGGCTTTAGCTGGTTTAGTTAATCATCCTAATGCAGCAGCTGTTATGGTTGTGGGACTTGGCTGTGAAAATAATTTGATTGAAGATTTTAAAGAATATATAGGAGATTATAATCCAGAGCGGGTTAAGTTTATTAATCTTCAGGATGTGGAGGATGACCAGAAGGCAGCAGGAGCTATTTTAGATAACCTGGTAGATTATGCTTCCAAGTTTGAGCAGGAAGAGATTCCGGTTTCTGAACTAAAAATTGGCTTAAAGTGTGGTGGCTCAGATGGATTTTCTGGAGTAACTGCTAATCCATTACTTGGAAGGATTTCTGATAAGTTGGGAACATATGGAGGAACAAGTATTTTAACTGAGGTTCCAGAAATGTTTGGGGCTGAGAAAATTTTAATGAATAGAGCTAAAGATGAGGAAACCTTTGAAAAAGTGGTGGAATTGATTAATGGATTTAAAGATTATTTTCTTTCTCATGATCAGGAAATTTACGAAAATCCTTCACCAGGAAATAAAGAAGGTGGAATTACTACTCTGGAAGAAAAATCACTGGGCTGTACTCAAAAAGGCGGGACGGGTATTGTTAATGATGTATTCTTTTATGGAGATCAGGTTACAGGTAGCGGTCTGAATCTTCTGGAAAGTCCCGGGAATGATTTAGTAGCAACAACTGCCCTATCTTTATCTGGAGCTCACATGGTGCTATTTACTACCGGTAGAGGGACTCCTTTTGGGGGGCCGGTACCAACTGTAAAAGTTTCCACTAATAATAGATTATATAATCAAAAGCGTAACTGGATAGATTTTAATGCTGGAGAATTGCTGGAAGGTAGGAATATGGATTCTTTAGCTGAAGAATTTTTTGAATATCTACTGGATCTGGCTTCCAAAAAAACAAAAACTAAAAATGAAATTAATGATTATCGAGAAATAGCAATTTTCAAGGATGGAGTTACCCTATAAAATTTTTTGAAGAATAGATAATAACAATAAAGGTTCTTCCTAAGGCTGGAGATTTTTGAAGGACCTTTATTGATAATTTGACTTTCAGAGTTGAATCTGATATTTTTTATTTGATCATGGAAAATGTTTTCCACCAAATTATATGAGGGGTGTAAGAGATGAAAATAGTTCTTATTGGTTCAACAGGCCACACTAATTATGTTGTTGAAGGTTTAAAAGATAACTATGAGGATCAAATTGTTGGAATCGCACCTGGATCTGAAACTGAAGAAGTTGATTCTCTCTATCAAAAATTGGCTAAAGATTATGACATAAAAAAATATAATAATTATATAGAGATGCTTGACCAGGAAAAGCCTGATGTCGCAGCTGTTGCCTGTCATTTTGGAGATCATGCTCAGGCTGCAATTGAAGTATTAAACAGAAATATTAATTTATTTGTAGAAAAACCAATTGCTACTACTTTATCTAAACTGGCAGAAGTTAAAGCAGCCTATAAAAAAAGTGAGGCTAAACTTGCTGCAATGTTTGGAATTCGTTATAAACCCTGGTTTTTAACTGCTCATAAATACATAAAAGAAGGAGCTATTGGCGAAGTAAGACTAATGAATGCTCAAAAATCCTATCGCCTGGGCCAGAGAGAGGATTTCTATAAAAAGAGAGAAAGCTATGGAGGAACTATCCCCTGGGTTGGTAGTCATGCGATTGACTGGATGCAGTGGTTAAGCGGCAAAGATTTTAAATCAGTATATGCCTCTCATTCAACAAAAGCAAATAAAAATCACGGGGAATTAGAGGTTTCTGCACTCTGCCACTTTGATTTTGAAGATGAAGTTGCCGGTTCAGTCAATATTGATTATTTAAGACCCCAAAATGCCACCAGTCATGATGATGATCGGATTAGAATTGCTGGTGATAAAGGAGTTATTGAAGTATTAAAAGAAAAAGTCTATCTAATAAATGATCAGATTGAAGGTAATCGAGAGCTTCCCCTACTTGCTAAAAAAGAGGTGTTTGCTGACTTTTTAAACTGGGTTAAAGGTAATGGAGAATCTATGATAACTGCAGAAGAATCATTTAGAGTTACTGAGGCTGCGCTTCAAGCCAGAAGATCTGCAGATCAAAAGAAATTAATTCATTTTTAAGACTTTAAATATTAATTTGATTAAGAAATTGAAATAAACTCTTAAATATTTTATATATCAGTGATAATGGAGGTTAAGATGCTAAAAAATAATTTTGAAATAGAAGTTAAAAAACCAGAATTTCCCGAGCGAAAATTTAATCTAAAGGAGTTTGGAGGAGTAGCTGATGGGAATTTTGATAACACAGAAGTTTTTGCTGAAGCAATCTCCAGCTGTCATCAGGCAGGTGGAGGAATAATAATTGTTCCGGCCGGGGAGTGGTTTACAGGACCAATTCATTTTAAAAGTAATGTTCATTTAAAACTAGAAAAAGATGCAGTTATTTCTTTTAGTGATAATTTTGAAGATTATTTACCTGTAGTTTTTACCCGCTGGGAAGGAAATGAATGCTATAACTATTCTCCTTTAATTTATGCCAGCGAATGTGAAAATATTGCAATTACTGGTCAGGGCAAGCTGGTTGGTAATGGAGAAAAATGGTGGCCCTGGAAACAGACTCAGCATGATGCTGCTAAAAGATTATATGATGCAGAGTATAATGGGATTCCAGTTAAAGATAGGGTTTTTGGGCAAAAAGAGGGTTTAAGGCCTCAGTTTATTCAGCCTATTAACTCCAAAAATATATTAATTGAGGGAATAACTATCGTTGATGGTCCAATGTGGACGATTCATCCTGTTTACTGTGAGAATACAATTATTAGGGATTTGAAAATAATTACTGATGGTCCAAATACTGATGGAATTAATCCTGATTCCTGTAAAAACATGTTGATTGAAAACTGTGATTTTGAAACAGGTGATGATTGTATTGCGATTAAATCAGGAATTAATGAAGATGGTCTGCGGGTAAATAAACCTACTGAGAATCTTCTAATTAGAAATTGTAAATCTAAAGAAGGTCACGGTGGAGTTGTAATTGGCAGTGAAATGTCAGGTGGAGTAAAAAATGTCCATGTCCATGACTGTGTATTTAATGGTGGAGAAAGAGGTGTACGTTTAAAATCTATGCGCGGCCGGGGAGGTTGTGTTGAAAATCTTTTGTTCGAAGATATAGAAATTAATAATCTGCGAGCTGAGGGAATAATTTTGAATATGTATTATGATGCTACTACAGTTGAGCCAAGAACTGAGTTGCCCCCATTATTTAGGAATATAACCATTCGAAATATTAAGGGAGAAAATGTTAACCAGCCTGTTGTGTTGAGAGGCTTACCGGAAAAGAAAATGAAAGATATCACTCTGGAAAATATTAATTTGAGTGGTAAACGGAGTCTAACTGCCAGTAATTTAGATGGACTAAATTTAAAAAATATAAATTTAGAAATAGATTCTGAAGTACAGTTTGAATTTAAAAATGTAGCTAATTTAAATATAAAAAATAGCAGCTGTAAACAAAAATAACTAATATGAGGTGTGAAGAGATGGCAGGAGAGAAAAATATTTTTTCCCCAGATTCCTATTTAGATAAATTATATCAGAAAAATAATCCTAAGTTTCATTTTAAAGCGAAAAATATAAAAGAATGGGAGCTTTGGCGTCAGAAATTAAAAGATAAAATTGCTGAAATTATAGGTGGAGTTCCCAAACAGACTGAGATTTCTGAAATAGAGGTTTTAGCAGAAAATAGATTTAAAAATTATCGACGACTTAGGATCTCCTATCAGGTTAAAAATTATCTTCAAATTCCTGCCTATCTTTTAATACCGGAACAAAACAAGAAGGAATATCCGGCAGTTGTGATTGCCCACGGACACGGAAATGGAAGTAGAGAGACAGTTGGACTTAATGGTGCCGGCGAAGATCTGCAGGAGAGTACCTGTCATAATAATCTGGCGTTAGATTTTGTTAAAGCGGGTTACATAGTTATTATACCGGAGTTAATTGGCTTCGGAGACCGCAGACTTATGGATGATTACAATCAAGATCCTGATTTAAAAGAGGATCCAACTTTAAATTCTTGTTACAGAATAAATAGTCAGCTTTTACTGTATGGTCAGAGTATTTTACGCTTAAGGATGTGGGATATTATTTCAGCAGTCAAGCTGCTTAAGAAAAGAGATGATGTAATAAAAAAAGAGATTAACTGTCTGGGTTTTTCTGGAGGAGCTCCGGTTGCAATTTTAAGTGCTTTATTTGAAGCTGAAATTAAATCAGCTGTTATTAGCGGTTATACCTCTTATTATAAGGACAGTATTATGGACAGAAGACACTGTCTTGATAATTATTTGTCTGGGATTTTAAAATATGCTGAATTACCAACAATAATATCTGCACTGGCTCCTAAAGCAATTATGATTCAGGCAGCAGAAAAAGATCATCTTTTTCCTATTGATTCCGCAAAAAAAGCATATCAGGAAGTAAAGAAAGTTTATCAATTTTTAGATAGTGAAGAGAAAATTGAAAAGGATATTTTGCAGGCAGGCCATTCTGTTGCTGCAGCTGCAGCAATTGATTTTTTTGATAGTTTAGATTCTTGAGCAAAAAAATTATAAAAAATAGGAATTAATTTAGAAAATATAATCAGCAAGGAGAATTTGATGTCAGATAAAATAGGGAATAAAGTTAGAGAAATAAAATATAAAGAGTTGATTGAATTTTTTCTACCGCTTGCTGTGATGCCGGTTATAATTGGTATCTCACATAATGCAGTTAATGCCAGTCTGGCCCGACTTCCTTTTCCAGAAATAACACTGGCGGTTTATGCAGTCGCCAAAAGTATTACCAATATAATTAAATCTCCAATCCATATGTCAAGACAGACAGTTACATCTCTAGTAGATGATTACAGTAGTTTTAAGTTTGTCAGCCGTTTTATTTTTGGGCTTGGGATTTTGTATTTTTTAATGATAGCTTCACTGGGTTATACTCCTCTGGGAGAAATTGTATTTAAAAAGATAATTGGCCTTAAAGATCCAAAGGAGATTAACTTTGCCTATCAGGCTTTAAGTATTATGGCTTTTATTCCTCTGGTAGAATCGATAAGGAATATTATGCAGGGTCTTGCCATCAGTCTTAAAAAAACTAATTTAATTACCCCTGGAGTGGTTGTTCGGATTATTAGTATTTCCCTAATTTTGCTCTGGGTTACTATTAATCAGTCGGTAGCGGGAGTAACTGCTGCCAGTGGAGTCTGGCTAACCGGGATAGCTATAGAAATGATTTTTATTACTTTAGCTCTTCGTTATTATTATGGAAGTTTTGCGGTAGTTATAGACAGTTTACCGGCTAATGTCAGTAAAAAAGTTAACTTAAAACGTATAATTAGATTTTTTATTCCAATTGCTATTATGGCATTTCTGGCAAGGTTTGTGCAGCCAGTTGTACAGAGCGGGATCGTACGGACTAGTGTAACTACTCATGATTTAGCTGCTTATGGAGTGAGCTGGACTCTGGTTATGATTTTTGTAGGTCCTTTAGATATGCTTCATCAGTGTTCATTAGTTTATGCTGCTGAGTTAAACCAGAATAACTGGCAGAGAATTTTAAAATTTTCACTGGGGATTGGAAGTATAGTAAGTATTATTCTGGCTGGTTTAAGTTTTACTCAAGTAGGAGATTTTGTTTTAATAAAGTTAATTTCTGTTACTCCTACAATAGCATTATTAGTTAAAAAAGTTATTTTTGCTTTTATTTTATTTCCGATTATTAGAGCTTTTAGAGAAACTTTTTGGGGAGTAATGATGCAGAGACAGACTACTAATATAATTGCTGCTGCCAAAATTGTTGGATTAATTTTTGTTGTACTGGTTTTTATAGTTCTGGCCCTGACAACTGATATTAATGCTGCTATTATAGCTGCTCTGGCTTTAACAGCTGGGGAAGCGGCTGATGCACTGACAATTTCACTTTATATGACAGGTAATAATGTTCTCGAGATGATTTATTATGATAACCACTAAAATTTTTAAATAATTGGATGGATCAATATAGAATTTGTTTCATCCGGGGAGGAAAATAATGAAGAAAGAGCAAATTAAGATTAATGAGCATAAGATTGATGTTTATTCTTTAAATACAGTTGTAGTAGGTTCCGGAGCAGCCGGCTTTAATGCAGCAGACAGGTTATATAACTTTGGCCAGGAAGATATTGCTATTGTAACAGAAGGAATTAATATGGGGACCTCCCGCAATACTGGATCAGATAAACAGACATATTATAAACTAACTCTGGGTGGTAAAGATAAGGATTCTGTGTTCGAAATGGCTGAAACTTTATTCTCGGGTGGCTGTATGGATGGAGACATAGCATTAGTAGAAGCTGCTTTATCAGCTCGTTCTTTTTATCATCTGGTTGACATTGGCGTTCCTTTTCCTCATAATCGATTTGGGGAGTATGTTGGTTATAAAACAGATCATGATCCCCGTAAACGAGCAACTTCAGCCGGTCCTTTAACCTCCCGTTATATGACAGAAAAATTGGAGAAAGAAATTAAAAATAAAGAAATTAAGATTTTTGATAATTATCAGGTAATAGGAGTTTTAACAGATAAAGAACAGGAGAAAGCAGTTGGGATTATAACTCTTAATAAAAACCAGGCTGAGGACAAAAATAAACGTTATACAATTTTTAACACTACAAATATAGTCTATGCAACTGGTGGGCCGGCCGGAATATATGATACATCAGTTTATCCAGGCAGTCAGACGGGAGCATCCGGACTTGCTTTTGAAGCTGGAGTTAAAGGGAAAAATTTAACTGAATGGCAGTATGGAATTGCTTCTACTAAATTCCGCTGGAATTTGTCTGGTACCTACCAGCAGGTTTTACCAACCTACGTTTCTACTGATCAGGATGGAAATGATAAAAAGGAATTTTTAAATCAATATTTTAATGAACCTGGGAAAATGCTTGATGCAGTATTTTTAAAAGGCTACCAGTGGCCCTTTGATCCCCGTAAAGTTAAAGATTTTGGTTCTTCTTTAATTGATATTTTAGTTTATAATGAAATTGTAATTAAAGGACGAAGAGTCTGGCTGGATTATAGAAAAAATCCTGATTATGCCTCTGAAAACGGTGATTTAGAATTTAACTTACTTGGTGAAGAAGCTCATCAATATCTTGAAAACTCTGATGCTCTTTTTGGAACTCCAATTGAGAGGTTGAGTAAAATGAATCAGCCTGCAATTGATTTATATGCTGATAACGGAATTGATTTAGAAAATGAAAAGCTGGAAATTGCTGTCTGTGCTCAGCATAATAATGGTGGCTTAGAGGGCAATATCTGGTGGGAGAGCAATTTAACTCACTTTTTCCCGGTGGGAGAAGTAAATGGAAGTCACGGAGTTTACCGTCCTGGTGGTACTGCTTTAAATTCAGGTCAGGTTGGAAGTACCAGAGCGGCTCAGTTTATTGCTGCTCGTTATCAAGCTCAGCCTCTTGAAATTGAAGATTTTAAGGAAGAAGTTTTGACTCAAATAGAAAAGAAATTAAGTCTGGGAGAGAAATTTGCTAATTCAATTAATGAAAATAGTTCTTCCAATGTAATCTCTATTAGAAAGAAACTTGGTGAGCGAATGAGTGAAGCTGGAGCCCATATTCGTTCAGAATCAAAAATTGAGTCTGCTTTAGCAGAGTGCAAAAATGAGCTTAAAGAATTAGAAACTAATTCTAATTTAGCATCTTATAGAGATTTAAGTCTGGCTTTTCAAAATTATGATTTACTTTTAGCTCAGCTTGTATATCTAACTGCTTTTAAAGATTATATACAAAATGGAGGACGAAGTCGTGGTTCTTATTTAGTGCAGGACAGTGAAGGCCAATTACCTCTTACAGGTTTAAAGGAAGAGTTTCGCTTCAGTCTGGAAAGTGGTGTTTTTAATCAAAAAATCCAGAGAATTAAGTATAAAGAAGACCATTTTGAATTTAGCTGGCAGGATGTAAGATCTATTCCCGAAGATAATAACTGGTTTGAAAATGTCTGGAATAAATATCTTAATGATCAGGTAATCAAATAAATACTTTGCCAATTTAATGCATCCATTGCTAATATGTGATAAAATTATCACAAAGTTATTTTAAATTATAGGGAGGTAAATATGGTCTGTAAAGCCGAACAGTTAAAAGGAGACTTGAGTTTTGAAAATTTGAGTAAACTAAATGATAATGGAATGTCTTCGGTTCACTATCATAATGCTTATGAGATATATTATTTACAGGATGGTAATCGTGGTTATGATATTAAAGACAAAACCTTTAGAGTAAAAAAAGGCAATTTGATATTGATTGATAAATTTAAGCGACATAAGACATTTAATGATAGCAATGATTCTTTTAATAGAATGCTGGTTAAGTTTAAAGAAACTTCTCTGGGAAGTTTTAAACAGGGTGATTATGACTTATTATCCTCATTTAATAAAGATATTAATATTATTCAATTTGATGCTAAAGATAGGATTATGGTTGAAAATATTTTTGCTAAAATGGAAGCTGAAAAGCGAAAAAATAAACCGGGCCAGAATCTTTATTTAAAAACACTTTTAATAGAACTGTTAATTTATGTAAATCGTTATGTTGACGGAAAATATATTGATCAAAAAGAGAGAGATTATCATGTTAAAATTGTAGAAATTATGAACTATATTGATCAAAATTTTTATAAAAAATTAACTTTAAGCAAATTGGCGGATAAATTTTCCTACAGCAGCAGTTATTTAAGTTCACTATTTAAAGAAAAAAGTGATTATACAATAACTGAATATATTAATAATACGAGAATTAAGGAAGCTCAAAATCTTCTTTTAAAAGGAAAAGATAATATTACTAAGATTTCCGAAAGAGTAGGATATAATAATTTAGTCCATTTTGGCCGTAATTTTAAAAAAATAACCGGTTTAACTCCAAGTGAATATAGAAAATGTTATAAAAACAATTAATAAGCTGAAATATGAAACTGCAGTCTGATTTATTTAGACTGCAGTTTTTTTTGATAAATAATGTTTAATTAGTGAAGATAGCTAAAAATATGTTAAGAAATTATTTTTAAATATTGTTATGATGAGTTTAGATTTTAAAAATTACAAATAGGAGAGAGAATAATGAATAGCTCATTTTATAATATTCTTGATTTTGGTGCTAAAGGTGATGGTAAAACTTTAAATACAGCTGCTATTAAAAAAGCAGTAGAAAAATGCAGCCAAAATGGTGGTGGAGAAGTTTATATACCTGCAGGTGATTTTTTGACTGGAACCATAGAACTATATAATAATATTATTCTAAAGATTTCTGCTGGAGCAAAATTAATATTTAGTAATCAACTTAAAGATCATAAAATCATTTCTCAACGCTGGGAAGGTAAAGTTCAAGAAGTATACAGTCCTTTAATCTATGCTAAAGATTCTAAAAATATAACTATTAAAGGTCAGGGAATTATTGATGGCCAGGGTCAAAAATGGTGGGAACTTTTTGCAGCAAACAAGCTGCAGTATCCCAGACCAAGAACAATTTCTTTTGAAAAATCTAGCAATATTTTAATTGCAGACATCAAAATAGTTAATTCGCCAGCCTGGACTATTAATCCTATTAAATCAGATAAGATAACTATTGATAATGTAAGTATTAAAAACCCTCCTAATTCTCCAAATACAGATGGTATAAATCCAAGTTCCTGTAATAATGTACATATATCGAACTGTCATGTTGATGTTGGTGATGACTGTATTACAATTAAATCTGGAACAGAAAAAAGTTCGGAATTGGTCCCCTGCGAAAATGTTACAGTTACCAATTGTACAATGGTTCGCGGTCATGGCGGAGTTGTTATTGGAAGTGAGATGAGCGGGTCAGTTAGGAATCTAACAATAAGCAATTGTGTTTTTAAAGGTACAGATCGAGGAATCAGAATTAAATCAAGGCGCGGTAGAGGGGGAGTTGTTGAAGATATAGTTGTCAGCAACATTGTAATGAAAGGTGTTTTATCTCCAATTATTATGAATTTATTTTATTATTGTGGTGAGGGTGGAAAAAATAAATTTGTCTGGGATAAAAATCCTAAAGAGTTTAATTCTAAAACACCTGTTATTAGAGAGATTCATTTTAACAATATTAGAGCTAATGATGTTAAAACAAGAGCAGTCTTTATTTATGGACTTCCCGAAAGTCCAATTGAAGCAATAACTTTTAATAATATTTCTATTACAATGGCAGATAACGCTCAGTTGCAGACACCTGCTATGATGAGCAATCTTGAAGCTGAAAAACAAAGAGGGGTATATTGTAATAATTTTAGGAATATAGATTTTATTAATTTTAAAATTAAAAATCAAGTCGGCGAAAAATTTGAACTGATTAATGAAAAATAAAAATATACATCTATTAATAAAAAATTTAAAATCATAAAAACATATGTTAAATTTTTCTTAACCTAAAAAAATGTAAAATATCTTAACTTATCTAAATATCTGTTAAGAATCTAATTTTTTTTTCTGTTATTATACTTAATAGATATTTCTAAACTAATAAGTAAATAAGAAGATAAGGCAGTTTAAAATTTGTTATTTTTTCAAGGAGGTGGAAAATAACAAGATTATAGGGTGTGAGATTTTCTAGTTTGTTCAAGTTATCAGGATTTTCATAACTTAAATAAGGATAATTAGGATAAGCTAAATATTTAAAAATCATTTAAATAACTTAAATTATTAAGGGGGATATTTACTAAATGAAATTGGTAAAAGAAAATAGTTTTATTTTACTAACAGTGTTAATTTTATTCTTAACTTCTGGTCTGGCTTCTGCTTATAACCAAGCTCCTGTTTTAGATCAAGAAGTTGAAAATGGAAATCTACCGGCAGTAGATGAAAGATTACCTGAAAACCCGTATGTGACAGAAGTAGTAGATCGTATTGGTGATTATGGTGGTACTTTAAACTGGTTCGCAACTAATGCTACTGATGATCCTAAATTGATGGCTTTATATAATAATATTAATTTGGTTAGATATACACCAAGTCTAACAATTAAACCTGACTTAGCAGAAAGTTATGAGGTGTCTGATGACTTAACAACTTATACTTTTAATTTAAGAAAAGGAATTCGCTGGTCAGATGGTGAGTTATTTACAGCAAATGATGTTATGTTCTGGTTTAATGACATTATTAAAAATGATCAATTAACTGCCGAATCTGGAAGTGGCTGGCTAAAGATTCAGGATAAGCTTCCTGAAGTCAAAAAATTAGATGATTATACAGTAAGATTTTCTTTTGCTGCTCCTAATCCATATTTCTTAGAAAAACTGGCTTTTCCAGGTCGTAAACCATATGCTGCTGCTCACTATTTAAAACAGTTTCATGCAGATTATGCAGATCAGGCTGAACTAAAAAAAAGAATAGCAGACTCTGATTTTGATAAGTGGGTTGGTTTATTTGAATCGAAAAACTCTAAGAAGTTTTTTAGAAATCCTGAACTTCCTGTTATAGAACCATGGGTACCGGTTACCGAACCGCCTGCAAATAGGTTTGTTTATAAAAGAAACCCTTACTTCTATAAAGTTGATGAAGAAGGAAATCAGTTACCATATCTTGACGAAGTTGTTCTAAAAATTGTATCTGATAAAGAAGTACTTTCAATGCAGGTAGTATCTGGAGCTGCAGATTTACAGATGAGACAATTAATGACAAGTAACTTTACACTTTATAAAAACAATGAGAAAAGTGGTAATTATAAAGTCTTAAAATGGCAGAGAAATACTCCATCCCTACCAACCTTTGCTCCCAATATTACCTATGCAGAGGATGAATGGATGCGAGAATTAAATAATAATAAGAAATTCCGTCAGGCATTATCACTTGCTATTAATAGACCAGAATTAAATCAGGTAGCTACTAAAGGTCTGGCTGTACCTAGACAGGCTACTGTTTATCCTCAGTGGGAAGGATTTAAGCAAGAATGGGCTGATGCTTACGCTGATTATGATCCCGAAAGAGCAAATAAGCTTTTAGATGAAGCTGGATTTACTGAAAGAAACAGTGATGGAATTAGACTTAAAGATGGTAAACCAATTCATTTAACTATCTATATAGGAGAAGATCCCAATTTACCAAGAACAATGAATATGATTAAGGATTACTGGAAAGATATTGGTGTGGATATGGACTTTAAAGGTCTGGAAAAAACTCTACATTACACAAGAAGAGATGCAAATAAACTTCCATGGGCTTATATTGGTGGAGCTTCCTGGTCACCAACTTATCCCTATAACTTTATACCTGTAAGTAATTCTTACTCATCTGGAAACTGGTGGGCACCTCTTTATGCAAAGTGGTATGAAACTAACGGTAAACAGGGTGAAGAACCTCCAGCAGAAATTAAGAAGCTAATGAATCTCTATGATGAAATTCAGATTACTAAAGATCAGGATAAGCGAGTGGAGTTATGGCAAAAAGTCTTTGATATCCATGCAGAAAATGTCTGGATGATTGGTACTAATGGCTTACATCCACAGTTTGTAATCAAGAAAAATTATGTTCACAATGTTCCCGAGACTGCTCTGGCAAGTTGGGATTATGGAGCATATTTCGGACCAAGTGAATTTTATCAATTCTTTATCGAAAAAGATGCTCAGGATAAATAATAAAATATAAGAGAAATTGGTCTCTCTACTCTAAGAGAGGCCAATTTCATTAAGAACTAATTTATTTAAAAATAGTTCACAATTAGATAAGTTTGGAGGTTAAATTATGAGTTCCAGTAATTGTGTTATTGATGTAAAAAATTTGCAGACATTTTTTAACACAGAAAATGGTGTTGTTAAAGCAGTAAATGGTGTTAGTTTTTCCATAGAAAAAGGTAAAACACTGGGAATTGTTGGAGAGAGTGGCTGTGGTAAAAGTATGACATCTATGTCACTTATGAACCTGGTGCCTCGTCCTAAAGGATTTATTGCAGGGGGAGAAATAAACTATTTTTATGAAGATGGCAGTAAAATTGATATTACAGAATATGATCATGATAGTGAAAAAATGAGGAAAATACGAGGAAATGAAATGGCCATGATTTTTCAGGAGCCAATGACTTCTTTAAATCCAGTTTATACAGTTGGAGATCAGATTATTGAAGCGATAAAACTGCATCAGAATTATAAAAATAAAGATGAATTGAGAGAAAGAGCTGTAAAAATGTTAAAAAAAGTTGGTATTTCAGCGCCTGAAAACAGGGTTGACGAATATCCACATGAATTTAGTGGTGGTATGAGACAGCGAGCAATGATTGCAATGGCTTTATCCTGTAATCCTCGTCTTTTAATTGCTGACGAACCAACTACGGCCCTTGACGTAACTGTGGAAGCCCAGATTATTAATTTAATGGGTGAATTACAAAAAGATATGGATATGTCAATTATGTTTATTACTCATGATCTTGGGGTCATTGGTGATATAGCAGATGAAGTAATGGTTATGTATACCGGTAAGGTTGTTGAAAAATCTGATACAAAAAGTTTGTTTTCAAATCCCAAGCATCCTTATACCAGGGGTTTATTGAATTCCAGACCGGTTATTGGAAGTAAGAAAAGACTGGAGCCAATTGAAGGTTCTGTTCCAGACTTGCTTCATCTTCCAGAAGGGTGTGACTTTTATGACCGCTGTCCAAAAGCAATGGAAATTTGCAAAAATGAAGATCCACCAGTTTTCGAAGTGGAAGATTGTAAAGTTAAGTGCTGGCTTTATCGAGAGGAGGAAAAAGCGTCTTGAGTAAAGAAGAAACAATTTTAGAAGTTAATAATTTAAAAAAATATTTTCCTATTAGAAAAGGTTTTTTTAAAAGAGTGGTCGGTCATGTAAAAGCAGTAGATGATGTCAGTTTTTTTATCAATAAAGGAGAAACTCTGGGTTTAGTTGGCGAGAGTGGCTGTGGTAAATCAACACTGGGTAGAACTGTTTTACAGCTTTTAGAACCAACTGCAGGTGATGTAATTTATAATGATCAGGGAGTAAAAAAAGATTTAGCAGAAACCAAAGGACAGGAATTAAGAAAATTGCGCCGGAATATACAGATGATTTTTCAGGATCCCTTTTCTTCTCTGGATTCTAGATTATCTGTAAGAGATATTGTCGCTGAACCACTTACTGTTCAGGGAATTGGTAAAGATCGTGAAGAACGAACTGAAATGGTTAAAGAGCTCTTGGAACAGGTTGGCTTAAATAGTTATCAAATGAATCGATATCCCCATGAGTTCAGTGGTGGACAGAGACAAAGAATCGGGATCGCCAGAGCACTTGCCTTAAATCCTGAATTAATTATTTGTGATGAGCCAGTTTCTGCACTTGATGTTTCAGTACAGGCTCAGGTATTAAATCTTTTGTCTGATCTACAAAAAGATTTAGGTCTAACTTACTTATTTATTGCCCATGATTTGGGTGTAGTGGAATACATAAGTGATAGAATTATGGTAATGTATTTGGGTAAAATTGTCGAAGTAGCTGATTCAGATACTTTATATCAAAATCCTCAACATCCTTATACTGAAGCATTATTAAAGTCTATAGCAATTGGAGATCCATTTTCTAATGAACCAAGAGAGGCTCTGGAAGGAACTGTTCCTGATCCTGCAAATCCACCTTCAGGATGTAAGTTTCATACTCGCTGTCCTTATTGTAGTGATATTTGTAAAACTAAAGAACCGGAATTGATTCCTACTGGTGAGGATTATGATAATTATGTTGCCTGTCATTCAAGAGATAGTTTAAATCTTGAGTCTTTTAAAAAGTAAGTTGAAATTATTTTAAAAATGAAGGGAGTTAAAAAATGATTAATTATATTTCTAGGAGAGTTGCTGTAATGATACCAGTTCTCATACTTATCTCCATGTTTATATTTTTTATTATTCAGTTACCTCCAGGTAATTATCTTGACTCGTATGTTGCCTTAGTATCAAGTCAGGGTGAAACTATAAGTGCTGAGAGAGTACAGAAACTTGAAGAAAGGTATGGTTTAAACCAGCCTGTTTATGTTAAATACTGGAAGTGGGTCAAAGGTTTTGTGTTTCTAGACTTTGGGAATTCGTTTCAATATGATAGTGCCAGTGTCTGGTCTATTGTCAAACAATATTTAGGTTATTCAATTCTAATCGCAGGTTCAACGCAGATATTTATGATTGTGGTGGGAATACCAATCGGTATTTATTCGGCAACTCATCAGTATTCTTTTGGCGATTATTTCTGGACTTTTATTGGTTTTATAGGCTTATCTATTCCAAATTTTATGTTAGCTTTAATATTGATGTATGTAGGTTATTTTGTTTTTGGGATTCCTTCCCTGGGGGGACTTTTTTCAGAACAATATGTTACAGCCCCCTGGAGTATTGCTAAATTTATTGATCTACTGGCTCATCTCTGGATTCCAGTTGTTGTCCTGGGAACAGCGGGAACAGCAGGAGTTATCAGAACAATGAGAGCTAACTTACTGGATGTATTAAATATGCAGTACATTAGTACAGCTCGTGCCAAAGGCCTTAAAGAAAGTGTAGTTATTTACAAACATGCTGTCAGGAATGCACTTCATGTAATTATAATGTGGGCTGGAATGAGATTACCAAAATTAATTTCTGGATCTACTGTAGTATCAATAGTACTTTCTTTACCTACCTTAGGACCTATAATATATAGTGCTTTAAGGTCCCAGGATATGTACTTAGCAGGAACGGTTTTATTATTCCAGTGTATTCTTTTATTAGTTGGTAATCTTGTTGCTGATATTATTTTGGCTGTTGTAGATCCCAGAATTCAGTATAATTAAATTTTGATGGTGAGGGAGGATAGATATGAAAACAGAAACAAATCAATCTGAGAAAAATATTAATGAAATTGATGAGTCGCCAGAAATTTTGAGCAGAAATCAATTGATGTGGAGAAAATTTAAAAGAAATAAATTAGGTGTTGCTGGTGGAATAGTTGTATTATTGTTTTATCTTATGGTGATCTTTGGAGGCTTTCTAAGTCCCTATACTCTGGACCATAAAGATTATTCAAACATTACAGCTCCACCTAGAAGAATTCGTATAATTGATCAAGATGGTTTAAGTGCTCCATTTGTTTATGGTTATAAAGCTTCTATGGATCCTGAAACTTTGCAGAGAAATTATGAAATTGATAAAAACAGTAAATATTATATTGATTTTCTTCATCGAGGAGATGAATATAATTTTTTAGGATTGTTTAAAACAGATTTACATTTATTTGGTGTAAATGAAGGACAGATGTATTTACTGGGAACTGATGAAACAGGTAGTGATCTGCTAACTAAGATAATACTGGGAGGAAGGATATCTTTATCTATTAGTTTATTGGGGCCTTTAATTAGTTTAATAATAGGGGCAATCCTGGGAACAGTATCTGGCTATGTAGGAGGAGTTGTAGATGGAGTTATTCAAAGAATTATTGAATTCTTTAAGTCGTTTCCAAGAATTCCGCTCTGGTTAACTCTGGCAGCAGCTTTACCTGCGAATTGGTCTTCACTGAGAGTATATATTGGTATTGTAGTTATTTTAGCATTTTTGGGCTGGACTGGATTAGCCAGAATGGTTAGAGGTAAAATTATGTCTTTAAGAGAAGAAGATTTTGTCTCTGCAGCTATAGCCTCTGGCTCTACAGGTTGGTGGATTGTAAGAAAACACTTAATTCCAAATGCGATGAGTCAGCTGATAGTTTCTGCTACTCTATCAATACCTTCAATGATTTTAGCAGAAGCATCCTTGAGTTTTCTTGGCCTGGGAATTAGAGCTCCAATGACAAGCTGGGGAGTATTATTACAGGAAGCTCAGAATGTACGTACTATTGCACTTCATCCCTGGTTATTTACTCCAGCATTATTTATTATAGTAGCAATCTTAGGATTTAACTTTCTGGGGGATGGCTTAAGAGATGCAGCAGATCCATTTTCAAATTAAATAACAGTTATTATCAACTGTTTATATTAACAAATATATCCCTGTCTTTCTGACTATTGATTTAATATCACTGGCTCAGGGAGGCAGTTTTTTATTAAAATTAATTAAAAATTTATTAAGGAGATTATAGATGACTGTAAATTTGAAGCAAAATGTTTGGTTAGCTGATCAGGGCAATGGCAAGTATAAAAATCCAATTTTACATGCAGATTATTCTGATCCGGATTTGATCCGGGTGGGAGAAGATTTTTTAATGGTTGCGTCCAGTTTTAACTGTATGCCTGGACTGCCAATTTTACATTCTAAAGATCTTGTTAATTGGGAAATTGTAAATCATGTATATTCAGAATTTCCTGTTGCAGATTTTAATAAGGTAGCACATGGAAAAAATGCCTGGGCACCATCTATTCGCTATCATGATGGTAAATACTGGGTATTTGTTGGTGATCCTGACCACGGAATTTTTATGAGTAATACTGAAGATCCATTTGGAGACTGGTCAAAACCAATTTTTGTTAAGGAGGGGAAAGGTTTAATTGATACCTGTCCTTTCTGGGATGATGATGGCAATGCTTATCTTGTTCATGCTTATGCCCGCAGTAGAGCTGGATTTAAAAATGTTTTAAATCTCTGCCGGATGAGTAATGATGGGACTGAATTATTGGATGAAGGTACTTTTATTTTTGATGGAGAAGATGGGCATCCGACTACAGAGGGTCCAAAAATGTATAAAAGAAATGGTTATTATTATATTTTTGCACCGGCTGGTGGGGTAGCTACAGGCTGGCAGCTTGTTATGAGATCAAAAAATATTTATGGACCTTATGAGAAAAAGGTTGTTTTAAAACAGGGAGATACTCCAGTTAATGGACCACATCAGGGTGGTTATGTTGAGCTGGAGTCAGGTGAATCCTGGTTTGTTCATTTTCAAGATAAAAACGCCTATGGTAGGATTGTTCACCTGCAGCCTATGAGCTGGAAAAACGACTGGCCGGTTATTGGAGTGGATAAAGATAATGACGGTATTGGGGAACCTGTAATGGAATATTCAAAACCGGCTGTAAATTCTGAGGCTGAGATTAAGGTACCAGCAACAAGTGATGACTTTAATGATCAAAAATTAGGTTTACAGTGGCAGTGGCACGCAAATCCAGAAACTAAATGGTATTCTCTTAGTGAAAATAATCAATCACTCCGATTATATACAAACAATATCAGTCAGGAGCAAGAAACAGTTTTATGGTATGCGCCTAGTTTATTACTGCAGAAATTTCCGGCTCCAAATTTTAGTGCTGAAACCAAAATTACTTTTGACCCAGAAGTTGAAGGAGAAAAAGCAGGTTTAATTGTAATGGGAGAAAAGTACAGTTATCTAAGTCTTGAAAAATCTGAAAAAGGTTTAAAACTTATTCAGTACTGGGGAGTTGAAAGAGAAAAAAGATCCGAATTTAAAATGACCAAAAAACAGATAGAGGGGCAAACACTTTATTTAAAAGTAGAAGTAAGAGAATTTAACGAAGAAGCTCTTTGCCAATTTAGTTACAGTATTGAGGGTAAAAAGTTTAAAAACTTTGGTAAACGTTTTAAAGCAGTCCCGGGACGCTGGATTGGGGCAAAGTTGGGTCTTTTTGCAGTTAATACCAGTAAACATTTAACTTCGTCTTTTGCTGATTATGATTATTTTGCCGTTGAAGAACTTTCTCAATAAAATTATTTAATCTTAAATTTTATCGGTTTTCTAACCCTGGAAAAAGGATTTATTAAAGCTAATAATTTATAAAGGAGAATAAATTTAAATGCTCAAAGAAAAAAAGATTTTTATTGCTGGAGATTCAACTGCTTCTACCTATGCTGAAACGGATGCTCCAAGAGCAGGATGGGGCCAGGTTATTGAAAGATTTTTTATAGATCAAATTAATATCATAAATAAAGCTGCATCTGGAAGAAGTTCAAGAAGCTTTATAAATGAAGACAGGCTTTTTGAGATTGATAATTTAATTTCTGAAGGAGATTATTTTTTAATTCAATTTGGCCATAATGACCAAAAAGATGACCCTGAAAGAGCAACAGAAGCTTTTGGCAGCTTTCAGGATTATTTAAAAAAATACATTAATGTTGCTGAGAAAAATAAAGCAATTCCTATTCTTTTAACACCTATTCAAAGAAGGAATTTTTCTGATAATGGTCATTTAATTGAAACTCATGGCAAATATCCAGAAGCTGTAAGAGAACTGGCATCTAAACTTAATATAACTCTAATCGATTTAGCTAAAATTACTAAAAAATATTTTGAAGAACTTGGACCGGGAGAAACTAAAGATATTTTTCTCTGGCTACAGGCCAAAGAAAGTGAAAATTATCCAGAGGGAATAGAAGATAATACCCATTTTTCAGAGAAAGGAGCTTTAAAAATTTCTGAGTTAATTGTTGAAGAAATTAGAAATCAAAATTTAGAATTGAGTAAGTATATATTGAAGAAATAATTTCTCGAAAAAGAAAGGTGAATTTATTAATGATGAAAGAAAAGAATAAAATTGATCGTATTTCAGAAATTATTAATCAGAATAAAATAAAAGAAGTTAAATTTAGAGATCAAAGTTTCAATATTAATGATTTTGGAGCAGTAAAAGGGGGGAGGATTAAAAATAATGAAGTTATAAATAAAACAATTAAAAAATGTTCTAAAGCAGGTGGGGGAAGAGTTATTATTCCTGCAGGTATATATTTAAGTGGCCCTATTGTGCTGGCTGATAATGTTAATTTATATTTAAAAAAAGGAGCAGTATTAAAATTTAGTTATAATCTAGCAGATTATAAGATTATAAGAAGTGAATTTGAAGGGGAAAAAAATTATAGATTTGAATCTCCAATCAGTGCCAAAAAAGCAGTTAATATTGCAATAACTGGAAAAGGCATTATCGATGGTTCAGGTGATAAGTGGAGACCTGTTAAGAAATATAAAATGACAAAAAATCAATGGCAGAAATTAATTGCTACTGGAGGGGCGGTTCAGAAAACAGAAGAATGTAAGATATGGTGGCCGTCCCAAAAAGCTATAAACGGTCAGGATTTGGTACATAACTTAGATATTAAAAGAAAAGAAGGTGCGGAAATAACTCCTGAAGATTACAGAAAAGCTGGAGAGTATCTGCGACCTGTCTTATTAAATTTAAAAGAATGCAAAAATATTTTAATAGAAGGTGTTACTTTTCAAAATTCTCCCGGCTGGAATCTTCATCCATTGATGTCTGAAAATATTATCCTGCGTCAGCTTACTATTCGTAATCCCTGGTATGCTCAGAATGGAGATGGATTGGATATTGATTCTTGTAAGAATGTGCTGGTTGAAGAATGTAATTTTGATGTGGGGGATGATGCCATCTGTCTCAAGTCAGGTAAAAATGAGTCAGGAAGAAAAAGAAAAATGCCTTCAGAAAATATTTACATAAGAGATTGTAATGTTTATCATGGACATGGTGGTTTTGTAATTGGAAGTGAGATGTCTTCTGGTGTAAAAAATGTTTATCTTGAGAACTGTAATTTTATGGGGACAGATATAGGGATTAGATTTAAAAGCACCAGGGGAAGAGGAGGGACAGTAGAAGAAATTTATTTACGGCAGGTTAGAATGTCTAAGATTAAACACCAGGCAATAAAGTTTAATCTTTTTTATGAATCTAAATCAGGATCAAAGATAAAAAAAGAGAAAGTTACTGTTGAAACTCCTCAATTTAAAAATATTTATCTTAAAGATATAAACTGTCTTGATTCTGAACAGGGAATTTATATTAAAGGACTGCCAGAGATGCCGGTTGAAAATATTTATTTGGAAGATCTTAAAATAAATGGAGATAAAGGCCTGAAAGTGAATTATGCTGAAAATATTGAGATCGAGAATTTAGATTTGATTAGTAAAAATGAACATCTGCAGCTTTTAAATTCTAAAAAAATCAATTTAAGAAATTACCTTATTATTGCGGCAGATGGCAGTGGTGATTGCAAAACATTTTCTGAGGCATTAAAAATGTTAGAAGGGAATAACACTATTAATAAAGTTTTTATAAAAAACGGAATTTATAAAGAAAAAATAGTAATTCCAGAGACTTTAAAAAATTTGACATTTATAGGAGAGGATCCTGAAGCTACTATTTTGACCTATGATGATTACGCCCGAAAAATTAAAGAAAATGGTGAAGAAATGGGAACATTTGATTCTGCTTCAATTTTTATTAATGGTGAGCGATTAAAGTTTAAAAATATTACTTTTGTTAATACCTCAGAACCACGCAGCAAAGTTGGGCAGGCAGTAGCAGCTAGTGTGGGTGGAGACAAAGTTGCATTTTATAACTGTAAATTTAAGGGTAATCAGGATACTCTTTATACAAAAAGTGAAGGAAGATTATATTTTGGTAACTGCTATATTGAAGGAGATGTAGATTTCATTTTTGGAGCAGCAACTGCATATTTTAATGAATGTGAAATTTACAGTACAGGGCCCGGCTATATTACAGCTGCTTCTACTCCTAAAGAAAAAGAATATGGTTATGTTTTTAAAGACTGTATTTTAAGCTCTGATCTTAAAGAAAATACTGTGTTTTTAGGCCGTCCCTGGAGACCTTATGGAAATGTAGTTTTTATAAATACTTATATGGGAAAACATGTTAGAGAAAAAGCTTGGAATAACTGGCGAGATCCAGCTAAAGAGAAAACAGCACGTTATGCTGAATATAATAGTTATGGTCCAGGAGCAGCAAATAGCAAAAGATTTGACTGGATTAAAATTTTGACTGCAGAAGAAGCCAGACGATATAATATAAATATGATTTTTACCGATCAGAACTGGTTTTAGTCTTATAGTATTAAAAATTATAAGATATATTTAGTTTTTAATTAATAGCCTGGTTCATTTGATTTAAAAGTTATTTAGAGAGGAGATTAGAAATGTTAGATATCTGGAATGGTCAAATTCCTGGTTATAAAAAGACAGATGATTTTGCACCTCTTTTAAAAAAATACCTGCTCGATACAGAAAAAGTAAAAAAGTCAGTATTAATTTTTCCTGGAGGCGGTTATACTCATCGAGCTGAACACGAAGGTAAAGAGGTGGCTCAGTTTTTGAATAAAAATGGATTTAATGCATTTGTTCTGCATTATAGGGTTGCTCCTTATAGATTTCCTTATCCACTATTAGATGCCTTAAGAGCTGTAAAGTATATTAGGTCAAATGCTGATAAATGGAAGGTTAATAAAAATAAAATTGCAGTTATGGGGTTCTCAGCTGGCGGTCATCTTGCCTCGATTGTGGGCACTAATAATGATTTGTATAGAAATATATATAGAGAAAAATTGAAAGATTATAGTTTTGACCAAGATTTAGTTGAAGCAGAAAATTCAATGGTTAATGCACAAATTTTAGCTTATCCGGTAATCAGTGCTGGAAAGTTTGCTCATCAGGGTTCAGTAGACAATTTACTTGGCAATTCTCCTTCTCAAAAGCTCTTGGATTTATTTTCAACTGAGAAAAATATTTGCAAGAAAACAGCACCAGGCTTTATCTGGCATACTGCTGATGACGCTTCAGTTCCAGTTGAAAACACTATTTTATTCTGTAGAGCATTGAGTGAAGCGAACATTAATTTTGAAAGTCATATCTTCCCCCAGGGAAGGCACGGACTTGGTTTAGCAGCAGAAAACGAATATGTTTCTAAATGGTCTGATTTAGTTTTAGATTGGCTTGATGAAGTATTATAGAGAAAATTGAATAAAGTTTTAAAACTTTAAAGTAGATATTAGCAGATAAATTATTAATATCTACTTTTATTGTTTTATATTGAATATTTTAAGTACTTAAAGCTTTATTTGTTTAAATTATAAGAAAATTTAAATTTTAAGCTAAAAATATGTTAAATGAAATCTAAATTCTAAAAATATGTTTAGATAAAATTAGGATAAAGTGCTAATATTATATTTGTAATTATTTATAAATTTCAAAGATTTGTTATTTAAGGGTAAACGGAAAACGTTAAACCTAAAAAGGAGGTGAAATTTAAATATTTAGTAAGTAATTCTTTTCTAAATTAAAATCAGAGGGGGAAATTAATAAAATGAATTCTAAAATCAACTTAAATATTTTAGTGGCTTTATTAATCTTAATCATCATGACACCAGCAGTTTCTGCAGAAATGATTGAAGTAAACAGTAACTGGGAAGCAAGTGTTTTTGGCAATGTAGGTGGAGATAATAAAATAACAGCCGAAAATTTTGCCATTCAGGAACTGGATAAAGACAGAATTAAAATGATGAGTGCAAATAACAGAGGTAAGATTGAAAGTTCATCAGAAGGAATAGCTTATTATTTTAAAAAGTTAAAGCAAGATGATAATTTTGAGATGAGCGTTCAGGCAGAAGTTCAGTCTTTTGATCTGAATAATCAGGTTTCCTTTGGTATTATGGTCAGAGATAAGGTTTTATATAATAAAAATAATAAAAAAGATATCGGTTATGCACTTGCGGTAGGACCCCTAAATGTAACCAAAGAAACCCCAACAACAGCTTTTTATAGAACTGCAAAAGGACAGAAAAAACTTGGAGAGCTGGTTAAGGGGACCATTCCGGCACCAGAATTAAATTATAAAGTGAAAATGAAAAAATTTGGTGATACATACTGGTTGAAATTTGGTGAGGAAGAACCGGTAATTGTAGATAATTTTTCTGGATTTGAAGGTGAAGATCTTTTTGCAGGACTTTATACCTCCAGAAATACAACAGTAATTTATAGTGATTTAAAGCTTGAAAAAATAAAAGAAGTTGAAGAATTAAATATTAATAGCGATAATTTCAAAAAAGATTATCTTCTAGAAGAGGATTTAAATCTTAAAGGATTGGATGTTACAGCAGAATTTGCTGATAGTAGCAGTAAAGAGTTAAGCAGTAAAGATTATATAGTTACTGGATTTAACAGTTCTAAAGCAGGTAAAAACACCATTAAAATTCAATATGGAGGAGCTGTTAAGAAAATAGATTTAAATATTAGTGAATTGACTGCTACAGCTTTAAAAATTAAATACTACCCTGCTAAAACAAATTATTATTTAGGAGATCAGTTTGAGTCAGAAGGACTTTTAGTTATAGCTGAATATAATAATGGCTACAGAGAAAAAGAAATTAATTCTGAGCAGTATAAAATAGCTGTTGATGGAATTGAGTTAACTGACACTGGATTTATATTTGAATCTCCAGGAGAAAAAAATGTTTCAATAATTTATAAAGAAAAGCCTGAAGTTAAAAGCAGCTTTACTATAAATGTTAGTGATGCAGAACTTAAGAATTTGAAAATCAAAGAAAAACCAGAAAAAACTTTATATTTTCCCGGCGAAGAATTAGACCTGGATGGAATTTCAGTCTATGCTAATTATGATGATGGGAATTCTATTCGTTTAATGAGAGAAGATTATGAAGTTGAAGGTTTTGATTCCAGTGCTATAGGGGAGCAGAAAGTGATGCTTAAATATAAAGATCAAAAAACAGCCTTAAATTTAAGGCTAAAAGAGAAGGAAGTTAGTGGTCTAAAGCTGATTGAGTATCCTCAAACAACAATTGATCTTGGAGAAGAATTTAAAACAGAAGGTATAAAAATAGCAAAAGTATATGATAATGGTGATCAAGAAATATTGGCAGCTGATGAATATACAATTGATGATTCTAATATCGATAATCAAAAAGAGGGAACCTACACGGTGCAGGTAATTCCAGAATCTGATCAATTAGAGGCTATTACTTTTGATATTACAGTAAGAAAAGCAAAAGAGTACAGCTGGAATGCAATTAATTTTGGTCAGTCAGCTTCTGATGATGATACATTTATCAATGTTAAAGAAGATTCAGTGGAAGTAGCTTCTATTAATGGTGGAGGAAAAGTAGCAACTGATCATGATGGAATAGCTTACTATTATACCGTACTTGATGCTGATGATAACTTTAAGCTTTCAGCAGATATTAAAGTGATTGAATATGCGAAAGAGCCACATGATGGCCAGGAGGCTTTTGGAATCATGGCTCGTGATGCAATCGGGAAAGATGGTGATGACGGTGTTTTTGCCTCAAATATTGTTGGTGTAGGTGGCTACAGTGGTGGAAGTAAGGATCCAAATGGAACCCAGTTATTTTACAGAACTGGTGTGGAATCACCGGATGGAAAAGGCAGTAATGGAGATAAAGGTATGATGATTGAGCAAGTTAAACCAACTCCAGATAATACCTATCCTGTAAAAGAGTATAGACTAACACTTGAGAAAACAAACAGCGGCTATGTTGGTCGACTAAATGGAGAAAAAGAAGAGATTTTATTTGAACCTGAACTACTGGAAGTACAGAATGACAAAATTTATCTTGGCTTCTTTGGAGCTCGAGTCGGTCATATTGAGGTTAGTAATATTGACTTAAGAGTTTCTAATGCAGCAACTGATGCTCCAAAAGTAGTACCTCCAGCTGAGCCTGTTGATCCAGATTTTGATTTTCTCTCTCTGGAAAAAACTGCAGTTAAAGATTATCCACTGATTTTTGAAGCAAATGTTGATGGTACTGCAGAAGTAAAACAGGGTAGAGAAATAATTGAAAATGAGTTGGATATTAAGGCTGGAAAAGAAATTGAGATTGCAACTCAGCTTAAAAATAACACTGCCAATGATTTTACGATTATATTTTTACCAGATGACACTCAAAATCTGACAGACTATAATCAGATTATTAAAAACTTCAGTGTTAAGATGAAAACTTATAGAGATGGAGCAGATATTTATGCTGCACCTGAAGGTAGTCCAGCTGCTGAGGGAAGTGAAGATTCTCCGCTTGATATTGATACTGCTGTAGCATATTCTCGTCCGGGGCAGAAAATTGTAGTTTTAGATGGTCAGTATTTAAGAGAAGAAAAATTAGAAATTAAGAAGTATAATGATGGGACTCAAAAAAATTACAGGTATCTTGTAGCAGCAGAAGGGGCAAATCCTGTTTTTGATTTTAATAAAAAATCAGAAGGGATTATACTAAGTGCTGATTACTGGCATATTAAAGGAATAGATGTTACTCAGTCTGCGGCAAATGAAAAGGGAATGGTTATTGGTGGTAATTATAATATTGTTGAGGAAAGTAGATTTTATGATAATGGAAATACAGGTCTGCAGATAAGTAGAACAGATATTACTGAATCTGATAAAGATCAATGGCCATCACATAATCTTATCTTAAATTCTACAGCCTTTGATAATGCGGATCCATCTAATAACAATGCTGATGGGTTTGCAGCTAAATTAACCTCTGGTGAGGGTAACGTATTTAAAGGCTGTATTTCTCATAATAATATTGATGATGGCTGGGATCTTTACACAAAAGTGGGTACTGGTGCAATAGGGAAAGTAGTAATCGAAGACTCTATAGCCTACAATAATGGTACTTTAACAGATGGTACTGTCGGTAATGGAGATAAAAACGGCTTTAAACTTGGTGGAGAGGGAGTTCATGTACCACATCTAATTAAAGATTGTATAGCTTTTGGAAATGGTGCTGTCGGTTTTGCCAGCAACAGTAATCCAGGAGTTAGAGCTGTAAATAACGTCTCCTTTAATAACCAGGGAGGAAACATTGTCTTTACCACTTATAATGGAATAGAGGAGGATTATGTTATAGAAGAATTCATTTCTTTTGCCACAAAAGAAATAGATGCTGATAGTTATCCTGAGGTTGAAGCTTCTAATCATAATTTCTTTTATAATGGTGAAAACTCAAAAAATATCAGTGGTGTAAAAATTACTAAAGATAATTTTGAGAGTTTAGAAATTAAATTACCTATTGAGAGAAATAAAGATGGAAGTATTAAATTAGGAGATTATTTAGAATTCACTTCTCCTATGTTCAAGTAAATAAGATCTAACATTTAATAACAAAAATGAACAGAAAGGCTATTTTATCTAGCCTTTCTGTTTTACTATTTTATATCAAAAAAAGTAGAAAATTAATTTAATATAACAATTAATGTCTTGTTATTATTCTTTTTTTTATATACACTATTGTTAAATATAATGATTTCAGGAGGGAATTATGCTAGATAATTTTGTTTTTAGTCTCAGTGTTGCTTTACCAATTTTTTTGATAATGTTGAGTGGTTTTATACTAAAGAAGAGAAATATAATCAGACAGGATTTTATTAATGCAGCTAATTTTATAGTTTTTTACATAGCTTTACCATTAAAACTTTTTAACAGTGTTTCTCAGAGTGCTGTAGTTGAAAATTTCAATTTTAAATTTGTTAGTTTTGCAATTGTTGGCACAGCAATTAGTGTAGTGATTATATATTTTTATTCCAAATTATTTGTTAAAGAAGACACTAAAGTTGGAGCTTTTATACATGGAACTTTTAGAGGTAATTTTGTTTATGTAGGATTTTCTTTAATTGAAAATGTTACAGGTGCAATTGGTCCTCTTGCTTCTTTAGTCGTGGCTTTTGTAGTGCCGATTTATAATATCTTAGCTGTTTTAGTCTTAGTTCTTACTAATCCTGATAATAAGGCAAAGAATCAATTTAGAAACTCTCTGAAAAATATAATTAGTAATCCTTTTATTATTGCTATAGTTCTTGGTGTTTTAGCCTCATTAATGAAATTTAAATTTCCACCTCTGCTTCAGAATACAGCTAATTATTTTGATGTTTTAGCAACTCCGCTGGCCCTGTTGACAATTGGAGCCACCTTTAAAGTTGATAAATTATTTGTAGATATTAAATCTGCAGTTGCTGCAACGATTTTCAAACTATTAATTAATCCAGCGATAGCTGTTTTGGCAGCTTTTACTTTAGGATTTGGTAATAGTGAAATATTTTTAATTTATATTTTATTTGGAGTACCAACTTCAATTTCTTCTGCAATTATAACAGCTGCAATGGGAGGAGACGAAAATCTCGCCGCTTCAATAGTTATGATGACTACTCTGGGATCAGTTTTTTCTCTGACTTTCTTTGTTTTCATCTTTAGGGCTATAGGAATTGTATAAAAATTATTGTCGAAATGTTTGTAACATGATATATAAGATTACTAATCTATTTGATAAATAAAACTAGAAAAAGCGGCTTAAGGTCTTTAGAAATTATGATCTAAGCCGCTTAGATGATTTTATAATTTTTATTGTTACTTTTTAGAAATAAATTCAAACCAAGTTTTAAGTTTATTCAAAATTTATCCCATTATAACTTCGACCTTACTCTCATCTTTATCATGAGTTTTAAGCAGCTGACCTTCTATTTCTTTGCCATCGACAAATATTTTTTCTACACCTTTATTTATATTTTTCGGGTTTTTAACATTAATTTTAAACTTACAACCTCTAAATTTACGTATTACAGTATATTCATCCCATTCAGCTGGTATACAGGGATCAATTTTCAAACCATCAAAATCAGGTCTGATACCTAACATCCACTGGCTAATAGCAACAAAATTCCAGGCAGCAGTCCCTGTCAGCCAGGAATTTTTAGCTTCTCCAAAGCTGGCAGCATCTTTACCAGCAATCATTTGAGCATATACATAGGGTTCTGTCCGGTGGAGTTTACTAATATCTTCTCTATAGGCTGGAGCAATTTTACTATAGTATTCAAAAGCACGTTCCCCATTTCCTATAATCGTTTCTGCTATCATGATCCAGGGATTATTATGACAGAAGATAGCACCATTTTCTTTATAACCAGGTGGATAAGAGCTTACTTCTCCCATATTTATTTGATATTCCTTAATTGTAGGATCTAAAATCATTAATCCGTGTTCAGAATTCAGCTTTCTATTTACAGAGTCTAAAGTTTTTTCAGCAAATCCATCTTTGAGTCCAATTCCTCCCATGATGCAGAATCCCTGAGGTTCAATAAATATTTTAGCATATTTATTATCTTTTGTTCCTAAAGGCTTACTGTAGTAATCATAAGCTCTAACAAACCATTCATCATCACGACCATATTTATTGACTGCTGCTTTCATTTCTTCTAAAGCCATTTCTGCTTTTTTTGCCAGTTTATTTTTATTCATTTTTCTAGATAAATGGACAAAATCAGGACCGGCTGTTAAAAACATACCTGCAATCATTACAGATTCAGCTGGACTGTTGTCTTTGTTGCTCACAGTCTGAAAAGATTCTCCTGGTTTTTCGGAAAAAGCACTTAAGTTCAGACAATCATTCCAGTCAGCATGTCCAATTAATGGCAAGTTGTGCGGCCCCAGATTATTAACTACATGCATAAATGAGGCTTCCAGATGATCAAAAATAGTGGCTTTTTTTCCGTTATTAAATGGTACTGTTTCCTTTAAGATTTCATAATCTCCTGTTTCTTTAATATATGCAGCAACAGCAAAGATAAGCCAAAGAGGATCATCATTAAATCCACTTCCAATTTTATCATTACCTTTTTTAGTTAAAGGTTGATATTGGTGGAAAGCACTGCCATCTTCAAATTGAGTTGAAGCCAGATCTTTAATTCGTTTTTTGACTCTTTCCGGAATCATATGAGCTGATCCCAGCAGATCCTGATTAGAGTCCCGGAAGCCAATTCCCCGACTAATTCCTGACTCAAAATAGGAGGCAGATCGAGCTAAATTATAAGTAACCATATTCTGATACTGGTTCCAGATGTTAACCATTCTTTCCAATTTGGGATCAGGATGTTTTATAGAAAATGAAGAGAGGAGTTTTTCCCAGTGTTTGCTTAACTTTTTAAAAGCTTTATTAACTTTGTCAGAAGAATTATATTTAGAAATTAGTTTTTTAGCTTTGTTCTTATTTATTACTCCCTTGCTTTCCCACTTTTCTTCCTCTTTATTTTCTATATAACCAAGCTGAAAGATAAATTCTTTTTCCTGGCCAGCATTTAATTCAATTTCTAAAGAATGAGAACCAATCGGTGACCAGCCGTGAGCAATTGAATTATTTGATTCACCTGTTTTTAAAACATCTGGATTAGAAAAGCTATTATATAATCCTAAAAAACTTTCGCGATCTGTATCAAAACCAGAAATTTCTTGATTGACCGTATAGAAAGAATAGTGATTTCTTCTTTCTCTATATTCTGTTTTATGATAAATTGTTGAACCGTCTACTTCAACTTCTCCAGTATTAAAATTACGTTGAAAATTAGTCATATCATCTTCGGCATCATATAGGCAGAATTCTAAAAATGAAAAAAGCTTAATTTTTCTGTGTTCATTACTAAGATTCTTAATTTTAATCTGGTGGATTTCTAAATTATCTCCCAGAGGAACAAAAAACTTCATTTCAGTTTTTAGTAAATTTTTTTCTGATTCAATAATTGTATAGCCAAGTCCGTGTCGACACTGATAGCTATCCAGATTGGACTTTTGTGGTGCCCAGGCAGGAGAAAAATATTCTCCTTTTTCATAAATATAGTAATAACGACCTCCGGCATCAGTAGGAACATTATTATAACGGTAACGGGTTAGTCTTCTCTTGCTGGCATCTTTGTAAAAACTGTATCCTCCAGCAGTATTTGAAATTAAACCAAAGAATTCTTCAGACCCTAAGTAATTAATCCAGGGATAGGGAGTATCAGGTTTTTGAATTATATATTCCTTATTCCTGTCATCAAAATGACCATATTTCACGATAAAACTCCTTTCTTAATGACTAATCAAAAATCTAAAAAATAAAACAAATAACCGAAATCGTTTTAGCATTATTTATATTATTCTTGTTAAAATAAAAAACTCCTTCTTTTTTTAATAAATAAATTAAGTTTTATTTGGAAAAATCATGAGTTTAAAGCAGGTTTGCTTTCTTTTAAATTTATTGTATCTATTATATAATTGTATTATAAGAATGAATAATTACTAAAATTCGAAAGTAAGTCAGGAGGAGATTCCTAATGATTTCAGAACTGGAAAATGGAAAAATAAAAATTACAGTTGATACTAATGGTGCTCAATTAAAGAAATTAATTTTAAAAAAGAACGGAAAAAATTATCTCTGGCATGGTGATTCTAAATACTGGGGGAGAAGCGCACCTGTTTTATTTCCGATTGTTGGACGTTTAAAAAATAATCACTATTTTTATAAAGGCCAAAAATATGAGATGACTCAGCACGGTTTTGCTAGAGATAAGGAATTTGAACTGGTAGAACAAAGTAAAAACCATTTGACATATCTATTGGAAGAGAGTAAGGATACTTTAGAAAAATATCCTTTTAAGTTTAGACTACAGATTATATATAATATTAAAGGCAATTCCCTGGATATTACTTATCGAGTTATTAATCAGGATCAGAAAAATATCTACTTTTCAATTGGAGCGCATCCTGCTTTTTACTGGCCGCTTGCTGAGAATGAAAAAAAAGAAGATTATTATTTAGAATTTGAAAAAAAAGAAACAGCTGATAAACATTTATTAGAATCAGGACTGTTAAATCATCAGCGAAAAAAATTATTAAACAACTCAAGAATTCTGGAACTAAAGCCAGAAATTTTTAAAGACGATGCCTTAGTTTTTAAAAATTTAGTATCGGAAAAAGTAACTTTAAAAAGTAAAAAATCAGAAAGAGAAGTGAAAGTAGAATTTAAAAATTTCCCCTATCTTGGGATCTGGTCACAATCAGCAGAAGCTCCTTTTATTTGTATTGAACCCTGGCAGGGGATTGCTGATTCGGTAGATTCTACTGGAAAACTTGAAGATAAAGAGGGAATTAATGAGCTTAAATCAGGGCGAAAATTTGAGTGCACTCATACAATCAGTATTAATTAATTCTGTGACACATATCATATAAACTCCTTTTTAAAAATGCTATAATAACTTGAGAAGAATAATCAAGTATAAAAATAAAGGAGTTTTGATAATGAGTGCATTTTTAGGACCGATTCATATGTGGTTATATAACCAGATCCAGATAGTGGAAGCCAGAGAAGCAAAAATTGTTGCTAAGTTTAGTCAAAAATATTCAACAGAAATTGTTAATGATCTAATTGAGCCTTATCGTCAGCAGTATGGGGAATTAAAAGCAGATAAACCGCTGACCGAATTAATTGCTGGTAATGATATTCATCCCTGGCTGGAAGCTGCAATTAGCAGTGCTCAGAGTAGAGAAGCTGCAGTGGTATCAGTTTTACTGGACAAATATAATGACCAGGAGTTACTTTTTACTATTTATGAAGAACAGGCAAAAGAGCTTGCGCAAAAAGCAAAAAAACGGGATAAGGTAAAAGAGTTTGATTTAAATGAAGCATTTGAAATTATCAATGAACATTTTGTGGAGAGGATGCCCTGTGATCGTTTGTCAGGAGCAGTTAAAGAAGAAAACAAGTTAATCTGGAAACATCAGAATCAGCTGCATCAGGAATTCTGGCAGCAAACAGAGGTAGAATTGGAGTTAATGCATCAGCTTTATGCAAAGTGGTTGAGTGTTTTTGCAGAAAATCTCAATTCTTCACTTGTTCATAAACGAGAGTTTGAAAGTAATTATTATAATGATATTTTTTATGTTAATTAATAACTATAATTGTAAAAAAGTTATTTAAAACATTCAAATTTTGACATTCAAAATCAGGACTGATATTATATAGGTACTCTTAAGAAATGTCTTATAAAGGAGAAGTGATATTATCAAGAAAAAGTTAGTTATTTTAAAAGACCTTCTCTCAATGTTTATTACACAGCATAGAAATCAGATTTCATATGTTATCGGTTTTATTACTGCCCTTGCTTTCGCTCTTATTTATTTTGAGTTGGGCCTGGAGCTGGCTCTGGTAGTTCTTTTAGCCGGGATTTTAATATTTGAGATATTTGATCACTATTTTGGTGGCAGTCCTGATATTATTGTTATGGGTGTCGATAGTGAAGAAGATATGATGAAAACTCTGAAAAAGACGATGTCAAAAGCAATGAAAGAAAAAAATAAGCAAAATTCAAACCAAAATAATGACTGATTATAAAAAACATCTTTTTTAATATGATACTTCCAAAGTAGGTAGCCTAATTAATTTAGACTATCTATTTGGAGGTATTTTTATTTTTGTTTGATTTGAGCAAATATTCAGATAAAACCCGCCTTAAAAATAGAAATTATTATTAATTAATTGAGAGTAAATTGGCTGCAGAATAGATATAATTTTACATTTCTGTTATAATAAAGTTTAGAATGCTTGTTTTTATTTCTCTAATCAGCAAATAAAAATATAAATAGGAGCTAAGGATGAGAATACTTAAAAATTTATCTATTCAAAATAAAATCTTACTGGGAATTGGATTAAGTTTCGTTATGGCAATGATTTTTCTGCTGGCTATTGTAATTTATCAGTTTAATTATCTTTCCGAAGAAAATCAAGCCCTAATGGAATTGGAATTACTGGAAAGAAATTATGATAAATATGAAGCACTGGTTAAAAGCCGAGCTGAAATTCTTTCTGAGGCTTATCAGCTGCTTCTGCAGGAGGGGCAGGCAGAAAATAAAACTTATACTAAAAATGAGTTAAGAAATATTATGTCTGAATTAAATAATGAGATATATGCTGATGATCTTTATTTTTTTATTTATGATCTGGAGGGGAATACGGTTTCTCTGCCTCCAACTCCAAATTTAGAGGGTGAAAATAGAATGGATCTTCAGATTCAGGATAGAAAATTACTAGAAGAAATGATTAATCTTGTTAAAAGTAAAGGAAGTGGCAGACTAAGTTATCCTTATATTAATCCTGATAATGGAATGATTGAAACTAAATATGGATATCTTCAGAAAATAGAAGGAACTGATATGTTTGTCGGCTCTGGCGGCTATCAGAGTAGTTATTACAATATTGTTTCGCAAATTCTTACCAAAATAAAAAATATTCGTGATGAAACAATTTATTTATTTTTAACTTGAATTCGGCAAGTAAAAATACCGAATCCCGTTATGATAGTCTTTAAACAGTAAATCTAGTTCAAATTTTTTTGAATAAAAAAATAGAATC